>JAQXBA010000077.1 GCA_029252625.1 Opitutia bacterium
TCATCCCGCATACGGCTTCTTGAAAATTGCGCCACTGCGGCGGCGTTCGGCAATCCGCTCGACGTCCTCCTCATTCATCCTCGCTGGGAAACTAGTCTCTGGATCGATCTTCCACTTGGCCGGCTTGAGGTCGTGATCCAGTGCCACGCGGTAATCGAACACGAAGCAATCGCCCTCCCATAGGCTGCTGTCTTTAGGCATCGTCTCCATGTAGCGCAAAATACCTCCTTTTAAATGGAAGACATTGGTAAAGCCCTTCTGCTTTAAATAGGCAGTCGAACGCTCGCAGCGAATCCCGCCGGTGCAATACATCGCGATCTTCTTGTCTTTCTGCGAAGCGAGGTGTTCGTCCACAAATTTGGCAAACCCGGTAAAATCGTCGGTATTGGGATTGATCGCGCCCTTAAACTTTCCCACCCCGACCTCGTAGTCGTTGCGAGTATCAATGGTAATTACGTCGGGATCGGAGATCAGCTCGTTCCACTCTTGTGGCTCTAAATAGGTGCCTACTTCATCACGCGGATCGGCGCCGTCTTGGCGAAAGGTCACAATTTCGGGCTTCTTTTTGACCTTAAACTTTGGGAACGGGCAAAAGTCTGCGTAAGAATATTTCACCTCGATGTCAGCGAAACGCGGGTCCGACTTGAGCAATGCGATCGTGCTATCGACCGCTTCATGCGTGCCCGCGCAGGTCGAGTTAATCCCCTCTTTTGCAAAGATGATCGTGCCACGCAGCCCCACCTGCAGACCGTGGTCAATTAGTCGCTCCGCCCACGCATCGCGGTCTGGCAGTTCGACAAAATGGTAAAAGGCTGCTATTTTCCAAGATTCACACATAGAAAGGGACGTATTTTAGGTTCAACCAAGCAAAGCAAGGACAAAACTATTTTTAAGACTTGTCATCGAGCAACGACCTGTCAAAGCCGTCCGCCTCACGATTAGCAAGCCCGCAAGTAATAGGCGCTTTCTTCACACGCTCAAGTATCGGTAATATTCGGTCAACGGGCATATTACAGATACTATGGACATCAAGTTTACCGATCTCGGGCTACGCTCCGAACTCATCGAAGGTATTCAACGCCTCGGCTTTGAATCACCCTCTCCTATTCAGGCAGAAACGATCCCGGTCGCGCTCAGCGGCAAAGATATCGTCGGCCTCTCCCAGACTGGCTCGGGTAAAACCGCCGCATTTGGCCTCCCTGCGCTCAATCAAATCGATATTGATCGTAAAGAGACACAGGTGCTCGTGCTTTGCCCGACCCGTGAGTTAGCGGTTCAGGTCTGTGAAGAGATCAACCGCCTCGCCTCCTGCCTGCGCGGCTTTACATCGGTGCCTGTCTATGGAGGCACACCGATCGATCGCCAAATGCGCGCGCTGCGCAATGGCGCACACGTCGTGGTCGGCACGCCTGGTCGTATCATGGATCACCTACGTCGTAAAACACTTCGCACTGATGCAATTAAGCTCTGTGTGCTCGACGAAGCCGACCGTATGCTGGACATGGGCTTTCGCGAAGACATGGAAGTCATCCTCGGGGATATGCCCGAGGAGCGTCAGGCGCTGTTCTTTTCCGCGACGATGAATCGCGGCGTCGAAGGCTTAATTCGTAAATTTAGCCGCAATGCCGAGCAAATATCGATCGAGCGCAAGTCCCTGACAGTCGATACCATCGAGCAGACTTACTACGAAGTGCGCAATCGCTCGAAGATCGAAGTCATGTGCCGTTTATTGGACCTCGAAACCAAGCCACGCGGCATCGTGTTTTGTAATACCAAGCAAATGGTGGAAGATGCCACCGAAGCCCTTGCAGCCCGTGGCTATGTCGCCGACCGTATCCACGGCGACATTACGCAAGGCAACCGCGAGCGCGTGATCAAGCGCTTCAAAGATGGCTCTGTCGAACTACTCGTCGCAACCGACGTGGCTGCACGTGGTCTCGACATCGACGACATCGACCTCGTGTTTAACTACGACCTACCACACGACCCCGAGGACTACGTGCACCGTATTGGGCGCACAGGTCGCGCTGGACGCTCAGGTAAATCCGTCACATTCGTCTATGGTCGCGACATTTACCGACTCGAAGCAATTGAGCGCTACACCCGCCAGGTGGTCCGTCGCATGCAGATTCCATCGCTAGAAGACGTCGAAGGTCGTAAAGCTGACAAGGTATTTAACCAAGTCCGCAGCCTACTCGAAGCAGGTAACTTCAAGCGCCACGACGCGCTTGTGGATCGCTTACTCGACGCGGGTCACACACCAACCGACATCGCCAGCGCACTCTTTAATTTACTCAACAAGGACGACAGCTCCACTGGCGAGAAAATCGCCGAAGACACCGAGCCATACTCCGACACACCCAACCGCAGTGGCGGTAAACGTGGCGGCGGTGGCTATCGTGGCGGTAATCGCGGTGGTAATCATGGCGGTGGCTATCGCGGCAAACGTGGCAACGACAACCGCGGTGGAGGTGGTGGCTATCAAGGCAACCGTGGCAACGACAGCCGCGGTGGCGGCTTCCAAGGCGGCGAACGTCCTAAGCGCCCATTCAAAACAAAGAGTAAATTCGGCGGTCACAGCGCTGGCGGCGAAGGCACCGCAGGTAACGGTGGCGGTGGCTACCAAGGCGGCGGTAATAGCGGTGGCGGTGGCTACCAAGGCAACCGCGGCGGCAACAAAGACTTCACGCCAGTGAAGAAGCCAGCTCGCCGCTTTAAGAAGCCCGAGTAGCACTCAAGCTCAGCCTAACTAATTGACACAGACATTGCGATGCCATCTCCGGCAGACCTAGGTCCTGACTATTCTTAAGGTATTTTTAAAAAGGCGGACAGCAATGTCCGTCTTTTTTGTATCTTAAAAGGGACACTACTATGCCTGTGTCACATTAAAAGCTCCCGCCTATTTAGAAGAAATAGCCACTTGATCGTAAATTAGGCACTGCTATATCTTGACTTCCTCAGTCAAGAACTAAAGATAAATTCAATGGATGACGCCCAGACAGCTAAAACTCAACGCCTCACACAGCCGGATTTAGAAAACGCCTCCGCAGTTGATCGGGTGCGTTGGGCTCATGATCAATATGGTGACAAGCTGGTCCTCAGTACTAGCTTTGGCATCCAAAGCGCGGTCATGTTGCACCTAGTCACCACCCAGATTCCTAATATTCCAGTCATATTTATCGACACTGGCTACTTGTTTCCCGAGACCTACCGGTTCGCAGAGGCAATGACTGGGCGTCTCAACTTAAACCTGAAGACCTACTTTCCGCGTCAATCTGCGGCCCAACAAGAAGCAGTGCATGGTAAGCTCTGGGAACAAGGCATTGAAGGCCTCGACCAATACAATCGAATCAACAAGGTCGAGCCAATGAATCGCGCGGTTCAAGAACTCGGAGCGGCTGCATGGCTCTCGGGTCTGCGTAGGCACCAATCCTCTTCACGTGAAAAGCGCACCGTCGCCGAGCAGCAAAACAAGATCATAAAAGTATATCCGATCATTGATTGGAACGATCGCGATATTTACACTTATCTGAACGAAAACAACCTACCGTATCACCCACTCTGGGACGAAGGATATGTATCGATAGGCGACTGGCACAGCACAAGTAAACTTGGCGAGGGCATGAGCGCCGAAGACACACGCTTCGGCGGGCTCAAGCGCGAATGTGGACTGCACGAATCCAATGCGGATTCGGATTATCAGATATAGGATCTGACGAGGTCAGGGGTAAAAACATGCGAAGGTATGAAGGTGCGAACATAAAACCTGCAACTTCCCCACCTTTTCAGTTTCCTATCTTTTAACGTCCGCTTTGCGTACTCAGCCTTAACCGTGTCGCAGGCATCACTTAAGTGGATCGATCATCCACAACAGGCACGAGACGAGAAACCTGAATCTTTAAAACCTACGCTATAAAAATCGCCCGACAACACAGCACTCGCGACGCTCTACCCTTGCACCCGAGCGTGCAGGGCTTTTTATCAGACATTACAGATAAGGATCATCTAACTAACCACACATAGTCCACCTTAGCTTTCCCGCAAAGTCATCGCCGTGAATTCCACTCAAATCTCTAAAGATCACCCCCCAAAGCATGTCGCTATCATCATGGATGGCAATGGTCGCTGGGCCAAAGAGCGTGGCCTTACTCGCATCGAAGGCCATCAGCGCGGCGCGGAGGCAATCAAACGCACCCTCAAAGCCGCTCAGGCAAGCGGGGTCAAAATCATCACTCTGTATGCCTTTAGTGTCGAAAACTGGAACCGGCCAAAAGCCGAAGTCAATGCGCTCATGAGCCTGCTGGATCGGTTTCTTACCGATCAACTACCCGAACTGATTAAGCGTAAAATCCGCCTCCGCGTGGTCGGCCGTTATCAGGAACTCCCCGAGCACATTCAACACCGACTGCGCGAGTCCGAAGCCGCCACCGCACAATTTACCGAACACACCCTCGCGCTCGCGCTCAACTATGGCTCACGCACTGAAGTGGTCGACGCGGTGAAAGCCATCGCGCAAGCTGCACAAGCTGGCACCGTCGATCCCAACAAACTCGACTACGACAGCTTACGCTCCTATCTTTATACCAACGACCTGCCCGACCCCGATCTAGTCATCCGCACCTCAGGTGAAGCACGACTGAGCAACTTCTTACTGTTGCAAGCCGCCTACGCCGAGATCTATTTTACTTCCGTGCTTTGGCCAGACTTCAACGAATCACATTTTAAAGCCGCACTCGCCGATTACGCCTCCCGCGAACGACGCTACGGTAAAACTGCCGAACAATTGCAAGATAGCTAATTTTCAGTTTCATTACGCTCGCGGTTATCTGCCTAACTCAACGCGAGCTACACATCTCACACAAACTATCCCAAACTCTTTTATGAAGCAAAGAATCTTCAGCTTCACGATCCTCTGGTTGATCGTCACAGTCTCACTACTTATTTTCGGCATCGACGCAGGCGTCTGGCTACTCGCAAGTCTGGCGTTTTTTACGCAATTGGAGCTCTACCAACTGTTTGATAAAATGGGGCTCAAGCCGATCAAGTCGCTTGGACTTATTTGCGGTCCCATCATCATGTTAGGCTCCTATTACTTTGGCGGAGTCGATGCCGGCACCGACATTTTCATCCTCTGCTTTCTAATTCTCGCGTTGACGATCATTATTAAAGATCTACAGGCAGGCCGCTTACGCAGCTTCATGCCGACGCTTTTTGGGCTCCTCTACGTGCCCTTCATGCTCCACTTTTTCGTCAAAGTAGTGAAGATGGCGGAGTTCCACGACTTCACCGATGCAACCAGTATTTTCCTCACGATCTGGATCGTCGCGGTTGCCAAATGTACTGATGTCGGCGGCCTACTCGTCGGTATGCAAATCGGCAAAACGCCCCTCTCTGTGATCAGCCCGAAAAAAACCTTGGAAGGCGCAGCTGGCGGCATAGCTTTTGCCATGCTCATCGGACTTTTCATTTTGGGCATTTTTAGTGCCTATGCCCCTGAAGGTTTCACTTGGTGGCGTTCTGCATTGATGGCGATCCCAATCGGAATCGCCTCGATCGCATCCGACCTGGTCGAGTCCGCTTTTAAACGTCAAGCCGAAGTCAAAGACTCGGGCACTATTATCCCCGGGATCGGCGGTGTTTTTGATCTGACTGACAGCCTGTTGCTTACCGCACCGCTAGGGTATTTGATGTTCAAATACTTCATTTTCTAAATGGCCGAAACCGCGAAAAAAAAAGTCGTGCTACTCGGTGCGACTGGTTCAATCGGTGCTAGCACTCTACGCGTCCTGCGTGAACATACAGATCGACTGGAACTCATCGGCGTCGCCGCGCACTCCAGCCATACGGAGCTCGCCACGATTTGCCACGAATTTCACGTGCCGCATGCTACGCTCTCTAGCGAAACTGCTTACGCCGAAGCCAAAGCTGCCAAAATTTTTCCTACCAACACTCAACTCGGATGCGGTGATAATGGCTTGCTCGAAATATCGACCTTAGCCGAAGCCGACATCGTTCTGGTAGCCGTGGTTGGAGCTTGTGGGTTAAAGCCGACTCTAGCAGCCATTGAAGCAGGCAAGAATATTGCCCTCGCCAACAAAGAGCTCCTCGTCCTCGGTGGAGCCTTCGTGATCGAAGCAGCCAAGCGCAAAGATGTGCGCCTACTCCCAACCGACAGTGAGCACAACGCCATCTTTCAATGCCTCGAAGGCCACCCACAGCAGCATCTAGATAAACTTATCCTTACCGCATCTGGTGGACAATTTCGCGACGCACCAATCGAGCGACTCGCCAGCGTTACCCCAGCCGATGCCATCCAGCATCCCAACTGGTCGATGGGTCCGAAAATCACGGTCGACTCGGCAACGATGGCTAACAAAGGCCTTGAACTGATCGAAGCACATTGGCTATTCGGCTTGGAACCAAGTCGCCTCGAAGTGGTCATTCATCCACAGAGCATCGTCCACTCCTTCGCCCAATTGATCGACGGCTCGATCCTCGCGCAGCTCAGTCCGCCTTCGATGACCTTTGCCATCCAGCACTGCCTGCTCTATCCTGACCGTGCGCCCGGCGTCGATGCCACCATGGATTTTAGCAAAACCTTTCAACTCGATTTTAAAGCACCGGACTTAGCACGCTTCCCTTGTTTACAACTCGCCTACGATGCCATGGGCAGCGGCGGCAGCGGCCCTGCGATTTTCAATGCGGCCAACGAAATTGCCGTCGAGCGCTTTCTTAACCACGAACTCTCGTATCTCGACATCCCACGCGTGATCGAACAGACACTCAGTAACATCAACCCTGCCTCCGCCGCCGACCTCGACGAACTCCTAGAGATCGACCTACTCTCCCGACAAGTCGCCCGCGACTTTAAATCAAAGTAACGGGTACCAGCCTTCGAATCTCAACTTTTAGCTCTCAATTCTCCCCTTCAGGTTTCAGCCCTCAGGTCACAATCCTCCGCCATGCTACTCAATATCTTTTATATCGCCATCGCGCTACTCGCGTTGAGTTTCTGTATTTTCATCCACGAACTCGGTCACTTTATCGCCGCTAAAAAGCGCGGCTTAATAGCCGACCGCTTTTCCATCGGCTTTGGACCGCGCCTATTTGGCTGGAAATGGCGCGGCACCGATTTTCGCATCTCACTGCTGCCACTTGGCGGCTATGTCTCGCTGCCACAACTCGCCGACATGGGCCGACTCGAAGGTGGCGAAGAAGACGAGACAGATGACCTACCTGCCATTTCTTACTCCGACAAGATGATCGTCGCTGTGATGGGCGCAGTCTTTAACATCATTTTAGCACTCTGCTTGTCCATGATTCTATGGGGTGTCGGTCGCGACATTGTTAAAACCACGACCGTCGACGTGGTCCCCCAGCAGATACTGAATTCCGCCGGCGAAATCGTGCCTGGTCCAGCCTTCGAAGCAGGTCTTCTCGCAGGCGACACTATTCTTAAAATCGACGACGAGCAGATTGACGATTGGATGCAGCTGCAAAATGCGGTAATGACCGGCACTGGTCGCAACGACTTAGGTATTCCCACCACCGAAGTTACTGTTCTTCGAGATAATAAAGAGCTCACCCTCAATGCCAACCCAGTGCTCGTCACCTCGGAAGACATCCGCACCCTCGGCGTGCAACCTGGCACCGATCTCGTCGTCAGTATGGTGCAAGAGAATATGCCCGCGTTCGAAGCTGGCATGTTGCCAGGCGACCAACCCATTGCACTCAATGGCGAACCGATTACCTCCGCAGCCTTTCTTAGCGTTTATCTGAAGAATCATCAAGGCGGCAGCATCGACGTCAGCCTGCTGCGTGAAGGCCAAGAAGTCATCCTGCCGATCGAGCCTAGAATCGCGCCTGGCGAAGACTCCCCGCGTTTTGGATTCGCCTATTACTACGAAGCGCAAACCGAGCGAGTGCACCGCAATCCATTCGAGCAGATCACCATCATGGCCAACACCATGAAAATGACACTCGTCGCACTCGTCAGCCAGAAATCAGACGTCAAGGTACGCAATATGAGTGGTCCCGTTGGCATCGTCCACGGTCTCACTGCGATGGCTCGCTATGGCTGGATCGACCTCATTTGGTTCCTCGCATTGATCAACGTCAACCTCGCGATCTTCAACGTGCTACCAATCCCTGTGCTGGATGGCGGCCACATGTTGTTCGCCACGATCTCAAAAATCACCGGCCGTCCGCTGCCTCGTAGAATAATGGCAGGTGCGTATACCGCCTGCATCGTCATGCTACTCTCCTTTGTGATTTACGTCTCTTTCTTCGACGTCAAGCGCGTCGGCCAAGACATTGGCATCGGCCAAGGCGAAGAAGCTGAGGCGGCGCCTGCAGCGACACCGTTCGTAGAACCAGTCAAATTAATCGAGGCGCCTGAAAGTGCTGATTAACAGAAGAAATATTTGAACGACTCCTGGGGTAGACCCAGTCGCTACGGTTGTTGTAGCGAGCGGGTTTACCCCGCGATGATTCAGTCCGCTACCACAGCTTTACTATGTCTCAGTCATCCCTTTCCAATCTCGATTACTGCGCCTCGCGCTTTCAGGCGAAGCGCCGCAGCTCTCGCGTTATCCACGTCGGCACTGTCGCTATCGGCGGCAACCACCCGATACGCATTCAATCGATGACGACGACCAATACTCAAGACGTCGACGCCACCGTGGCACAAACGCTCGCCCTTGCTGAAGCAGGCTGCGAGATCGTCCGCATCACCGCACCCAATAAAGCCGCGGCCAAAGCCCTCGGCGAAATCTCCAAGAAGCTTCGTGCCGCTAAGTGCGACGTGCCCCTCGTCGCTGATATTCACTTTCTGCCATCCGCGGCAATGGAAGCTGCGCTGCACGTTGAAAAAGTCCGCATCAACCCAGGCAATTACGCTGACAAAAAGAAATTTGCTGTACTCGAATATACCGACGCCGCTTATGCCGAAGAACTCGAGCGCCTGCACCAAGCCTTCTCGCCGATCGTGTTACGCTGCAAAGAGCTTGGTCGCGCCATGCGCATTGGCACTAATCACGGTTCCCTCTCCGACCGACTGATGAATCGCTACGGAGACTCACCGCTTGGTATGGTTGAAAGCGCACTCGAATTTATCCGTATCGCCGAGAGTCACAACTATCACGACATCTGCCTGTCGATGAAAGCGAGTAATCCCAAAGTCATGATCGAAGCTTACCGCCTGACCGCCGCACGTATGGACGAAGAAGGCATGAACTATCCGCTCCACCTTGGCGTGACCGAAGCTGGCGACGGCGAAGATGCCCGTGTCAAAAGCGCGATCGGGATTGGCGCACTGCTCAACGATGGTCTGGGCGATACCATCCGCGTCTCACTGACCGAAGATCCCATCTACGAAGTGCCCGTGGCCCGCGACCTCGCCGACAAAGCAATGGCTCTCTGGTCTCAACAAGCAGACCTGCCACTTTCGGCCGAGACCAAGGACAGCATTAACCCGTTCGACTTCAATCGCCGCAGCACCCGCGTCATTGAGCTCGGTCCGAAATGTAGCATCGGCGGCGACGTCGTCCCCGCCGTAATCGTCAAAACACAGCACCCGATCAGCGCAACGAGCGAAATAATCCAAGATGTTTGCCGCACCCAGAGCTCACTCAAAGAAAGTAAGCTCGAAGGCCTACAGATCGAGATTAATAACAGCGACGACCTCGCGGCGTTTAATGGACTGCACGAAGCCCTGCATAGTGTGGTGCAAACGTTCGTGCTCGAACTCTCCGAAACAGTCGACCTGACTGACCTCGAAGCCTTCGAATGGCCTGAAGACGGCCTAGCTGGAATTACCCTGCTGCAACACATTAAGAAGGAAGACGCCTACTACGCGACCAACCTGCTACAATTTTGCCGCCAAAAAGGCTTCAACTGTGCCATTGACTGCCAAGCTGACGCCCTGCGCGACGAGATCGGCACACAACTCGCCCCGATGGGCAGCGCCAATCTAATTCTAAGCAGTGGCGTCCGAGCTTGCTCGGGCTCTGCATCAGAATCGCCCAACCAACCCGTTGGCAGCTACCGCGCCCTCGCCGAAGCCGCCCAAGCCTTTGTGCCGGAGGCACCGATTTGGATACGTAACACATTAACGAACACACTTGCGCCAAAAGACTTCTTCTCTGATCGCCTGCTGGAGAACAGCATCCTCAGTGGCGCTCTGCTCTGCGATGGTATCGGCGACGCGATCAGCATCGAGACTGAACCACTCCTCGAAAAAGCCACTACACTCGCATATAATATTTTACAAGGTGCACGCGCCCGCATCAGCAAGACCGAATTCGTCGCTTGCCCGAGCTGCGGCCGCACCCTGTTTGATTTACAAAGTGTCACCCAAAGCATTCGCGCACGCACCGATCACCTCAAAGGCGTGACGATCGCAATCATGGGCTGTATTGTGAACGGCCCGGGCGAAATGGCCGACGCAGACTTCGGCTACGTCGGTGGCGCACCCGACAAGATAAATCTCTACGTCGGCAAACAATGCGTAAAGTATAACGTGCCCGCCGCAGAAGCCCTCGACCGCCTAATCGATTTGATCAAGGAACACGGCAAATGGAGAGCGCCGCTGTAACCTTCCATCTCACTCGCTGATCAGCGGTGGCATCGGTAATCCCAGGCTGATAGCAATAACCCTGACTAAGCTTAGTTCGTCTTGAGCGACTTTGCCATCGGCTAACACAACTGCTAAGGCACCTTCAAAAATCACTTTCTTCTGTGGCAACGGTAAATTGACGAGCAGATCCAGCGCAGCTTCTAACGATTCAAAGGGAATATCCTCTTCGGCCAATAAAATCGATTCCTTTAACATGTAGCGATTACACTTACGTGCGCCTTGTTGAAACGCGGCCTCACGATCTTCTGGTTCAACCGCCGAAGTATAAGTAATCGCCGAGAGCATGACGCACAGGGGCATCTCCATCTTAGCAGGCGTCAGTGGCTTGATCTTACGCGTCGGCTGACGACGACCTACCAAATAACCCGCGACACCACGTAACAGTGCGAGTTCTTCCAATTCAATCGAACCATCGCTGTGCGCTAGGTCATGAATCAATTCTGACATTGGAACGAAGGCTTCAAGATCTCGCCCAGCCGCCATCGGTAAGGCTGCGTCGAACAAGGCAAAACGTTGATTCAAATTAAACGCACGTAGCCGTGGCAACCACTCCACCGTCTCGCGATACACCGCTCCGTCTAAGCGCTTCTTTGCCGTCAGTAATTGAGCCGCATCATCGTCGCCCGCGCTGGCTGAAATCTGCAAGCCGATCAAGACCGCGCCAGCAGCCTCGCGGCTCTGATGTAAGCGATCCAGATCAGTACCGATCTGGCCATGTATTTCCTGAGCGCTCAGAATTGCCGCAGCACTGACTTGCCCGATTGAATTGATGAAATCGTGCGCCTGCAATGGCGGTGGCGCCGTCTCTGGCTTTTTCGAAGTGGATCGACACGCTGATTTCCGGCGCTCGCCACTGACGAATTCGCCATCCCAATTTGGCTCAATTGCCGCGATTCGCTGCTCTAACGGCGGGTGGGTCGCAAATAGACTGACGCTCTTTGACTTGAGCGCGCTGGCAAAAAAGAAATGCGCGGCCTCCTGCGAGTGCGCGTTCGCCACCGCGCCATGCAACGGTGCCCCACCAATCTTCTTCAAAGCGCCGCCAATCCCCTCCGGATTACGAGTAAACTGTACCGCAGCGGCATCCGCCAAATACTCGCGCTGCCGCGAAATTGCACTCTGGATTAAACGACCGAAAAAAACGCCTATATAGCCAATCGCCATGACCGATATACCGATCACCATAATCACGATCAACGCGCCGCCGCCCTCTTTGCTGCGACGTCGGCCGCCTCCCCAGAAATTGGCCTGCGCGGTACCTCGAAAAACGAGTTGTCCGAGCACTGCAATCGCCATGATACCAAACAGCACTCCCATCAGGCGAATATTCATGCGCATATCCCCATTCAAGATATGGCTAAATTCGTGCGCGACTACGCCCTGCAATTCATCACGATTCAAGGTGCGCACACAACCACGCGTAACCGCCACCACCGCATCTGCAGGACTAAACCCAGCGGCAAAGGCATTGATCCCATCTTCCGGCAACAAATAGACTTCAGGCATCGGCACACCGGAGGCGATCGACATCTCTTCGACGATGTTCATCAACATGCGCTCATCCGCATCCTGTGTCGTATGCTCGATCTCAAGCCCTCCCATGGAACGTGCCACATAACCGCCACCCGAACGCAGTTGCCCCACTTTAAACAGCGAACAAGCAGTGACTAATGTCACCACTGCGGCCAAAGTGCCGAATAACAGATTCGGCTGCCACAACTGCATCGGCTGTCGCACCGCGCCTTCCGTATCAAGGAAGCCCGCGCCCGTCAAATACACCACGACGCCGTACAAGGCAGCAGCGATACTCAGCACAGCCATCACAAACAGCACCACCATCAGGCGCGTGCGTTTACGAGCCAATTCTTGGGCTTCAAAAAAATCCATTTTAGAACTGGGCGCGACTAGAAGCTGACCTTGACCGCCTCGCGCTCGCGTTCATCGGTAATCTCAAACAGCTGCGCTTCGCGAAACCCTAGGACTCCAGAAAATAATACGGCAGGAAACACTTCGCGCTTCGTATTATATGTCATCACCGAATCATTGTAGGCCTGACGTGCAAACGAGACCTTGTTCTCCGTTGAAGTCAGCTCCTCCGTGAGTTGCATCATGTTTTGATTGGCCTTCAAATCTGGATACGCTTCCGAAAGCGCAAAGAACTTACCCATGGCACCGGTCAGCGCAGTCTCGGCCCCCATCAACTGTTTGATTGCGTCTGGATTACTCGGATCGCTCGCAGCTGTCTGCCCAGCAGAAGCCGCACCATTTCGTGCAGTAATCACCGCCTCCAGCGTCTCGCGTTCATGCGAGAGGTAGCCCTTGGCAGTCTCGACTAGATTCGGAATCAAATCATAGCGGCGCTTCAGCTGCACATCGATCTGTGCAAATGCATTCTTGAAGCGATTCCGCAATGTCACCAGACCATTGTAAATCCCCATCACCCACAATGCCACGACCACAACGCACACAACCAACACACTCAAAAAAATCAGTCCAATAGTCATAATAACAATAGTTTAAATTAACAGAGTCTTCAGCTGTAGCGGAAAAGAATGACGCTTAAAAGTGACGACAAAAAAGCCGCGAAACAAAAGAAGAATAACAAAATGAAGCGGACTACAAGAATTTGCAAGTTTGAGTTGAAGCGCATGCTCCGCAGTCATTGACTCCCAACATGTCTACCATCGGAACTCCTTTTACATCTACTGCAAAAAAAGTGCTGCTTTGCGGCTCAGGCGAACTGGGCAAAGAAGTCGCCATTGAACTACAGCGCTACGGCGTAGAAGTGATTGCCGTTGATGCGTATGCCAATGCCCCAGCCATGCAGGTCGCCGACCGCTCACACATCGTCTCGATGCTGGACGGTGCAGCGCTACGCGCAGTGATCGAAGCCGAGAAGCCTGACCTCGTCGTGCCCGAAGTCGAGGCCATCGCCACCGAGACCCTCGCAGAGATCGAGCGCGAAGGCCTCGCCACCATTATCCCGACTGCCCGTGCCACACAGCTCACAATGAATCGCGAGGGTATCCGCCGCCTCGCTGCCGAAGAGCTGAGCCTCGTCACATCGCCCTATCAATTTGCCGACACCTTTGAAGACTTCTGCGCTGCGGTTGAGTCGATCGGCATGCCCTGCGTGATCAAGCCGATCATGAGCTCGTCGGGTAAAGGGCAGAGCGTGGTAAAAACTGCGGCTGACATTGAAACCTCTTGGAACTACGCACAAGAAGGCGGCCGCGCCGGCAAGGGTAAGGTCATCGTCGAAGGGTTCGTCAAATTCGACTACGAGATCACCCTGCTCACCGTGCGCCACGTCGATGGCACCAGTTTCTGCGATCCGATCGGACACATTCAAGTCGATGGCGACTACCGCGAATCGTGGCAGCCACAGGCCATGACCGATACCGCTCTTAAAAATGCGCAGCACATCGCCCAATCCATCACCGACAGCCTCGGCGGCTATGGCCTGTTCGGCGTCGAGCTCTTCGTCAAGAACGACTGCGTTATCTTTAGCGAAGTTTCCCCACGTCCGCATGATACGGGGATGGTCACCATGATTTCTCAGGATTTAACCCAATTTGCACTTCATGCCCGCGCCATTTTGGGATTACCGATCCCAACGATCCGTCAATTTGGCCCGAGCGCGTCGTCCGTCATTCTCGTCGAAGGCCACTCCAAGCAAGTGCGCTTTGGTAATTTGAAACAGGCGCTCAGCGAGCCGGATACACAGCTTCGCCTATTTGGTAAGCCGGCAGTCGCTGGCAAGCGTCGCATGGCCGTCGCCCTCGCTCGCGCTGAGACGATCGACGAAGCTCGCGCCAAAGCCTGCCGCGCATCGAGCGCGGTAGATGTGCAATTGTAAGTCGAACTCCCGAATTTAGGATTAAACCGCCCGCTACGCTTGAGATCGCAGAGAACGCCGAGGTCATTGATGAGGAAAACCTTTAACAGACCCAAACGGCGCATCCTCAAGTAACCTTCTCTGCCTCCTCCTCGATCTCTAGTGACTGAAAGGAACGAGCGGTTAAAAATGCCCGCGTATTAGCTGATACTGATGCTATAAAAAGCGATTAGAGTGTCGCTTTTACAATTCCCCCCACTAAGGCAACCACGGGTATTTCTTAAACTCGGGCTCGCGCTTTTCGTTCCATGCTTTGCGGCCTTCCTCGCCCTCTTCGGTTAGATAGTAGAGCATCGTCGCATTGCCCGCCAGTTCTTGTAGGCCTTGCTGACCATCCACATCCGCATTGAACGCCGACTTGAGGCAACGAATCGACAGTGGGCTATGATTCATTACCTGCTGCGCCCATTCAAATCCTTCGGCTTCGAGTTGCTCGTAGGGCACGACCTTATTGACCAATCCCATATCCAGTGCCTCTTGCGCATTATATTGACGGCACAAATACCAAATCTCGCGCGCCTTTTTGTGGCCGACGATACGTGCTAAATAGCTAGAGCCAAAGCCACCGTCAAAGCTACCGACCTTTGGTCCAGTCTGACCAAACACCGCATTGTCCGCTGCAATCGTCATATCACACACCACGTGCAAAACATGACCACCGCCTACCGCAAATCCAGCCACCAGGGCGATTACCACCTTCGGCATCGAACGGATTAACTTCTGCAAATCGAGCACGTTTAGGCGCGGCACACCATCTTTGCCAATATAGCCGCCCTCTTTATGCCCACGGATCTTTTGATCACCGCCCGCACAAAATGCGAACTTGCCGTCTGTCTGTGGATTGAATCCAGTCAGCAGCACGACACCGACTGACGTGTCTTCACGCGCATCTGTGAAGGCCTCGATCATTTCAGATACCGTATCCGGTGTAAATGCGTTACGCCGATGCGGACGGTTGATCGTCACTTTCGCAACACCATCGCACTTCTCATAAATGATCTCTTCAAACTCGCGGGCTTTTTTCCAATTCATGCCGACAAGATAGGACGGGTTTTAACGGAAAAGCAACGTCACTGTTCTACAACCGAAGTAACTTGATGTGATTGCGAAAGTTCTCAGCTGCGTTGTATCTTGCTGTGACTCGTAGGTAAGCAAGCCCCTTAAATTCCCTTGCGCATGCGCACACGCCATTGAGTCAGAGACCCTTAATCACCAATTCTGACAACTTTTCGGTATTACAATTAATACACGAAACTAGCTGAGTAGGCATCACCAAAGTCTGACAAGTGCAGCGAACTCACTTTTTTGCTTTCAGTATCCAGCAACATCAGACGCATTCGCCCGTTTTGACGCTGTGTGAAGACCAAATGACGACCATCATTCATCCATGTTGGCTCAACCGCAGACTGTGACGCGGTGGTCAGAATCTGGCTCGAACGAGTCTTAAAATCATACAGCGCAATTTGAAAACCACCACCCACTGCTGCAGTAAAAGCGATCAAGTTCTCTTTAATTGGGTTCCATGTCGGCTCGGAGCAATAGCTACTGACATTGGTCGGGATGCGGCGCATCGGTCCACCATTGGCAGACATCTCATAAATCTGAGGCTTGCCACGTGTATCCGAAGTAAAGGCCAAACGACGACCATCCGGAGACCATGTCGGCGAGGTTTCTAAGCTTTTATTAGTGGTCAAACGGCGCGGCTTCTTGTTGATCGATTCCGACACAAAAATCTCTGCGTTACCAGCACTCGTTAGCGACATCGCAATACTCCGCCCATTCGGGGCATACTCGCCGCCAGAATTCGTGCCCTTATATGTCGCCACTGGAATCTTACGACCACTTTGCAGATCGATCATATATATATCCGGAAACCCTGTTTTATAATAAGTGGTATAGAGCAACTTGCTGCCATCTGGCGACCAATTAGGTCCAGTCAACAATGCACGATCCGCAGTTAACGGACGCACACGATTAAACAACAAGTCACTCGTATATACCTCGGAAATTCCACGCTGCTTACCAATAAAAGCCAGCTTACCCGCAAAGAACCCCTTAATATGCAAAGTTGCCTCAACCGCCAAATCGCAGGCGCGAAGGGTGGCGTTTTGCAAGTCGCGCCCGGGTATCACGCGACGCAACTGCTCCTGCAAAGGCTGACCAGAGCCAATAGTGAGTGTCACCGACGAGCCACTGGCACGCTCGATTTGAAAAGTGTAAGCCGCCTTCGCTGAGGTCGTCAGCGTATAAGCGCCATGCAAAGCAAACGCCCGTTGTGCCAACTTCGCAAGCGCCGTGTCCGTGCTTTCGACTGCAATACCCAAACGCCCCTCACCTTGACGAACAGCATCGCCGATATCAATCACCTGCGCCGAAACGGCAGTCGTCAGCAAAGAAAACGAAGCAATAAGAAACAAAAGATAATGAAACATGCGCATGTGTAATAAATAGTCGCAGGGGAGCAAGAACCGCAAACGCAAATCCACTTCAACAAATATTTATTTAATCATTTAGACACGCAGCACAGTACCGAGGTTAGAGCTGTTTTAATAAGCTGGGACGAAGATCCGACTGCGAATTCCCAACAAAACCGACTCTTTCGCCAATATTTTTTCGATTCGTGTTGAGTCGCAGCCAGAGAGTTTCACTCTAATAATTTTCTTTAACCAAAATATACAGTGGACACAGAAAGTATCAAAGCAGCTCTTAAAACGGTCAAATTCCCTGGATTTAGCCGTGACATCATTTCCTTCGGCTTAGTCAGAGAGGTCAATTTACAGGATAGCGAAGCCCTGATCGGTGTCGAAATCACCACAGCGGACACAAAAATCCCCGAGCAAATTGCGGCCGACATCAAATCGGTGGTGGGCGCGCTCGATGGCATTCAGGAAGTCAAAGTTCGCATGGAAATTTCCCAGCCAAAAAACCAACCCAGCCCGACTGGCGGAGCCAACGGTAGCACTCCGACTAACAGCGCTGCCATGCAGAAGGTGAAATACGCCATCGCAGTCGCCAGCGGCAAGGGTGGCGTCGGAAAGTCTACCGTCACTGTGAACCTCGCCTGCGCTCTGCAACGCCTGCTCGCAGCAGACGGCAAGGCTGGCGTCGGCATCATGGACTGTGACATTTATGGCCCATCTATCCCTCTGATGTTGGGCGCCTGCGGGCGCCCCGAAATCGAGAACGATTTAATTGTGCCACTGGAAAATTTCGGCGTGCGCACCATGTCGATGGGATTCCTAGTCGACGAGGATACCCCTGTCGTCTGGCGTGGCCCAATGATCATGAAAACTATTCAACAATTCGCGCAAAACGTAAATTGGGGTGAATTAGAAATTCTCGTCGTCGATCTGCCACCTGGCACTGGCGATGCACAGCTCTCTCTAGTGCAAACCATCCCGCTCGACGGCGCTGTGATCGTGACGACGCCGCAACCGGCGGCATCCAATGTGGCTCGCCGCGGCGCGCGCATGTTTGAAAAGGTCAATGTGCCCTATCTCGGCGTAGTTGAAAACATGAGCTACCTCGAAAATGCTGACGGCACACGCCAGCAGCTATTTGGTGAAGGCGGCGGCACAAGCACCGCAAACAGCCTCGGAACACCACTTTTGGGCGAAATACCAATCGATCCCTCGATTCGTATCGGCTGCGACAACGGTATTCCGATTGTCGTCAGTGAACCCGAATCAGTGGCTGCAAAAGAATTCTTCAAAGTCGCCCGCCAAATCATTGAAAAATTAAACGCATAATATCTGCTTAAAACTTCATTGTTTTGATTTTTGAACTAGCCACCGAAGACCATGCTAGTATGATACATATCACATCGTACACCCTAGGGCATATTGCCTGTAATGAGTAAGGATAAAAAAGACATGCCAGCCACAACCACCGACGCGAAGGCCTCTAAAGGCTTCGCAGAACGCTCCAGCTTATATCAGGAGTTCCTTGCAGAGCGCGAAGAAATCCTTCGCCACAAATGGATTGAATCGGAGAAAAAGGGTAAAGATATTGGTTTCGAACGCGCCCTACTCGACTGGATTCGAAAGCACCGCGAAAACTGGCGAAGTGAGCGATCGCCTAGAAGAAAATAAAAGTTCAAAAACTTCAGTGATTCGGCTGTTTTTTTTTGTGGAGGGTGATGATGGAGCACTCGATCCCAAATTGGAGGGACAGCGTCCGCAGTGCACATAGGAGCGTGGGCGACCCGCCCACGTTGAGCCCGCGCGCCTAGCACACAAATAACGAGGGCGGGGCGCCCTCACTCCTTTGGAAACAGCACGCTCACCGGCAACCCGGAGCAGCGCGCACCACAGCTCACCCCTCGCCCGAAACTCCACGCACAGACATAAAAAAACCCGCCTCGTAAGGCGGGTTTTCAAAAAATGGCGCATACGCCAACCAAGATTAGTTCTTGATTTCGCGGTGCAATGTGTGGCGACGAAGAAATTTATTATATTTCTTCTTCTCAACGCGGTCAGGCTGCTGCTTTTTGTCGCGGCTAGTCATATAGCGGGATACTGGTTTGCCTTCGGCGCGTGCCTCTGTGCATTCGATCATTACGTGCTCTCTAGCCATACTAAAAATTCTTTGTTGGATTTTGAAAAAAGAGCGGAAACTAGGTGCTTCAGAGGCTGAAGCAACTCTTTTTTCATCAGAATTTTAATAAAATCGACCTGACCTGAGCTTAAAATCACTGAACGCTTCGATCAAAAATAGGCTTTCGCTTGGCTGCATCCTATTATTTCCTCCTTAATATGACAAAATAAGGATGCACAGGCAACAATCTTGCCGCACTTTGCAGCTTCTTCATTTAGAGACTCGGACAACACTACCGCAAGACCGCCTGCTCACAGGCATCGTACCATTTTTTCTGGCTGCGGCGATCTGGTCTATTCTGCTCTGCTGAATCATCTACCTTTGGTCCATTTTGGATGCTGCTTTATTTAAAAGTAAATAGCTCGATTCGTATTTCATTAGATTACGTATTGCCCTCATCGTCGCAGCACGCTTTTACTCTATGCTTCCAATGAGCAAAACATCCCTCACCATTTCCATCGGCGCCGACCACGCAGGTTTCCCCCTCAAGGCGCCAATCATTCAACTTATACGCGACCGTGGCCACCAAGTCATCGATTGCGGCTGCGACTCCACCGAGTCCTGCGACTATCCCGACTTCATCCGCCCTGCGGCTGAAGCTGTAGCAGAAGGTAAAGCTGATTATGGCATCGTGCTCGGTGGCAGCGGCAACGGCGAAGCCATTGTCGCCAACAAGGTCAAAGGCGTGCGCTGCGGTCTCTGTTGGGACGAATGGTCCGCGCAGATGACTAAAGAACACAACAATGCCAATTGCATTTCCATCGGCGCCCGTCCCGTATCTGCTGCAATGGCGCTCAAAATCGTCGGCATCTGGCTTGACGCAGATTTTGAAGGGGGTCGCCACCAGCGCCGCGTCGACAAGATCGAAGGCTAAGCCACCTCTCACTTTTTCATTTTCACATCTAATCGATATCAAATAATTCTCATGGCAGACAAAAAAACAAAAGACGCAGACAAAGGTGCGGGACCAAAAATCCAAGAAACATTTCTTAAGGAGCGTAAAATCTTCCTTTGGGGTGAAGTCTCAGATAAATCCGCTCGCGACATCACCGAGAAGCTCCTCTACCTCGAAGCAGACGCTCCGGGCAAGGAGATAACCTTTTACATCAATACCCCAGGCGGCTCGATCACAGCTGGCATGGCGGTGTATGACACCATGAAGCTGATCAGCTCACCGATCAAAGTGGTCGTCACAGGTATGGCCGCCAGCATGGGCTCTATTTTGCTCTGTGGGGCCGACAAGGGCAACCGCTTCCTCTACCCGCACTCTCGTGTATTGATTCACCAACCGCTCATCTCCGGCCAAATGGTCGCAGTCGCGGTAGACATTCACATTCAAGCGATGGAAATGGAACGTCTGCGCGACGAGCTCAATGCGATCCTCGCCGCCAGTTCCGGTCAGAAGCTCGACAAGATCGAGCAAGACACGGATCGCGACTTCTACATGACCGCACATGAAGCGATCGCTTACGGCCTCGCCGATGCGATCATCGAGAAAATCTAAGCGATCCGAAGCCTGTTTCGAAAGCCCGTCGTGATTGGCGGGCTTTTTTGGTGCAGTGGCGGCACCATGTTAATTGAGACTCAACGTAATTTGCTCAGAAATTCAGATCCAAACTCAATCAGCTGCGTACCCATCGCTTGAATGCCACTGGATGCGGGGCGGCTAGCTGTTGCCGAATAGCCCAACTCAACATCAGCTTCCTTTAGCCGTCTCTCGAGCGCGAGTAAATCTGCTGACAAGCCTTCGACCTTACGAAGCAATGTACGCTTTTCTATCGCTGAAGTAGTTTGCTCAGCTTTTGCTTCAAGATATTCAATTTCTTGCAGCAGCTCTTTTCGTTCGCTTTGTAAACGCGCAATTCGACTGGCAGCTCCTGAAGAACCATTGCTTGCCTGAGATTTTTCAAACAGCTGTACCGGTTGACTGCTCAAAAAAGACAAGTCGTCGAATTGAGCGGTAAAGTATCGAGCCTCCTGATTCTTGCCCTTGATACAACACCACAAAGGCTAGATCAGTCATTATACTTAGTAAACTGTGTGGGCCTATAAGTAATGCCATAGGCCAAGGCGTTCATCCGCGAAAAATGAACCTCCGCAACGACTCCATCGACTCGGAGCAAGCCTTCAATCTACTGCCGACACGCCACGCCAATAACAAGGCGACAGAGTACTGTGCCTATACAAACGTGGGAGAGTCGCACAGACTCCGAAAACTACCGACAACACTAACACATTTCTTTAGACTTTAAGGCTTTTGTAGACAAGTAAGTAAGGCAATACCACAGGTTTTTTTATCACGAAATCTCTGTCGAACCTGTAACAAAATTTGGGTAACAGCAGACATAAAAAAGGCCGCCCCAGTAATGGGACGGCCTTAAGAAAGACTAATATTAGGTCCGAAACTTAAGCAGCTGCGTTGGCTTCTTTTGCCTTTTCAACGAGCACCTTGAATGCGGCTTCGTCGTGAATCGCTAACTCGGAAAGCTGCTTACGGTCCATGTCAATCTCAGCAGCTTTGAGGCCACGAATGAAACGGCTGTAATTGATGCCATTTGCACGGCATGCAGCATTGATACGAACGATCCAGAGTTGACGGAACTCGGACTTCTTCTTGCGTCGATCGCGGTAAGCGTAAACTTCAGCGCGATCGACTGCATCTTTCGCATAGCGAAAGAGACGTGATTTGTTACCAAAATAGCCCTTGGCTTTTTTGAGAACTTTCTTGCGGCGTTTTAAGGTTGCCGGACCATTAGTTGCTCTAGGCATGTTTTATATAATCTCTTGATTTAGTCGCTGTCGGGTCGCCCATTTTCATGTTACCCGACTAGCGTGAGTTTTTGTATCAAACGTTCTTCGACTTAAGCGAAAGGCAATCCGCGAATGAGGTTAGCGCGTTGGCCGGGAGCGACCAATTTACTACTACCTGCACGGCGGCGTTGCTTGACACTCTTGTTACGAAGGAGGTGACGGTGCCCTGGCGTGCGACGCAAGAGTTTACCGGTGCCTGTCTTCTTGAAGCGTTTGGCGATGGATTTACGTGTTTTCTGCATGAGAAAGTTGGAAAAGATGGGAAGACACAGCTTTTGAAGGGGCTTGTAAAGGGTTAAAAGCGAGAAAATCAAAATGGATGAGAGTCGGAACCGGGCTCCCGGTGAGTAATCGACTCAATACTCCCTTTTTAAAGGTTGTTAATTAATCACTAGCAAAGGCTTAGGCAGGGAGTGCGACTCGCCATCCTTGTAATGCAAGACAGGATATGTAGGCGAGTCGCGCACACGCTTATCGGAGTCAATTGCTCAAACAAGCCTCTTCACCAGCGATCATAATGCGATCCGAATATTAGGCTGAACAGGGCAAATGACTTACGATTTCTAACAGACAGCCCACTTTCCACTTTCCACCCAGCACTTTTCCCGCTCTGATCCACCTGCTTTCCTTTCGCTATCGACATTGAGAATACAGATTTTAACAGACCCGCACTCCAAAGCCGTATTCTCGGCATGGTTGAGGGACGCGTGCGTCAACTCAAAGGCTACCAAAAAAGCCATCACCTACCCGATGGTCACCACTCTGCGGCGCAAGCCTTTGTGCGCAAAGTTGGCCATGATAATGTCAAAGAACTGGTCGATCAATTCTACACCGAAATTCGCAGCCTGTTCGGCTACAAGCGCCGCGACTTCCAATACACCTGCGAGGATGGCTTCGGCTGCATCAAAACACCCGACTTCGACCTACAGGTGCGGATCGACCAATGCCCTGCAGACGCGAAGAATTACCAGCTGACCACTGAGATTACCGCACTTCACAATGCCGAAATCGCCTCAGACGACCGTTTTCACGCCTGCTTCACGCACCACTGCGAGACGCTGATCGTCGAGTTCCCAGGTTCGATCAATATCGACGAAAAAATTGACGCTATCGAAGACATTGAGGAGATCGCGCAATATCTGAGCTACGAACCAGACGGCAGCTCATTTGAGCTCAGGCTCATTCCGCTCGACCTCCAAATAAGTGTGACCGAAAGCGAAATGACGTTTCAACTCTTGACCTTACGCGATCTAGAAAAACTCATCAACCACAGCCAAAAGGCCTTCGAGATCCTGACCGCCGTCGGTCTCGGCGCGGCAATTGGGTAGGAGAAGAAGAGACTTGAGGGAGGAAACTTGAAAGCTAAGAAAAGATAGACGTCCGATCTGGAATGGAGCGAACTGGCGAAGCTATTTCGACCACCGAGCCCGACGTAATACCGAGGCCGACGCAGAGACGAAGGGCCTGGGAAGCTACCGTTTCGCGGACTTAGCCGCGCCTTATTTCAGAAAATGGAGCGAGGGCGACTCGCCCTCGTTAAAATGCTGTGGGCGAGTCGCCCACACTCCAATCACCTCCCCCCTCACTAACACTTCGCACGCAGTGCCTCAATCTCGCTTTCACTCCGCACGTTGTGCGTCACTTTCACTCGCTGCAGGCATCACTGCGCACGCAGTGTGGCTTGACTTGAGCACAGCTTCACTTGATTCTGTCCCGCTTTTTCCAACGACTCGCATCATGGCAACTACGACTCTCAACTACGAACCAATGGTCTTTAATCCGCGTAAGGGCGAAGAAGCACCACTCTCAGCGATCCAACAAGAAGTACTTGCACTCAAAAAAGAACGCAACGCCGTCATCCTCGCGCACAACTATCAAGTGGATGAGATTCAGCGCGTCGCTGACTATGTAGGTGACTCACTCGGACTCGCTTACCGCGCAGCTGAAGCGGATGCCGACGCGATCGTATTCTGCGGCGTACACTTTATGGCTGAGACCGCGAAGATCGTTAACCCGAGCAAAGCCGTGCTGCTGCCCGACATGGATGCCGGTTGCTCGCTGGCCGATTCATGCCCTGCCGAGAAACTAGCCGCTTACAAGGCCGCGAATCCAAATGTGTACGTGGTCGCCTACATCAATTGCTCCGCTGCCGTTAAAGCACTCTGCGATGTGATATGCACCAGCGGCAACGCCATGAAGATCATCGAAAACGTGCCTGCTGATCGCGACATACTCTTCGTGCCCGATCAAAACCTCGGCCAATGGGTCTCCAAGCAAACTGGCCGCAATATGCAGTTGTGGCCAGGCTCGTGCTATGCACACGTGCTGTTCACTCAGCAGGCCATCGAAGCGCTCAAACTCAAGTTCCCAGATGCGTTAGTGGTTGCCCACCCTGAATGCGTCGAAACCGTGCGCGACAATGCAGACGTGGTGTGCAGCACCGAGAAGATGGTCGCCTTCTGCCAAGACAACGACGCAGAGCAGTTCATCATCGTCACCGAAACCGGCATGATCCACCGCCTGCAACGCGAAGTGCCGAGCAAGACCTTCATTGCAGGGCCGACAGATTCCTGCGCCTGTAACGATTGCCGATTCATGAAAATGAATACCATTGAAAAACTGCGTAACTGCCTACGCGATATGAGCCCACAAATCGAGATGGTCGAAGACATGCGTCAACAAGCCTACGTGCCACTCAAGCGCATGCTTGATTGGAGCAAGTAAAGAGAGAGAGGTCAGAACATAGTCTCCAAAAGCCAAGCTGAGGCTCTGAATTATTACGCCTCAACCCTTGGACCATCTGTGAATCACAACACCAATAGCGAAACAGCCCGCGCTGCTGCGACTTATCGTAACGATGTATTGCGCGCCCCCTTTTATGGTATACTCGAAGCAGGTTGGTCGACTTTTGCACTACTGATTGCGATTCGCCACTTCGACGCACCGGAAACCTATAAGGCATTTATCGCAGGCGCGTGGCCGATTGGTTTTTTAATCACGCCGTTGACACTTTATTTTGTAGCGAAACGAAAACTCCGCCCTAGCCTAGCTTCGGCCTGCATGTTGTCACTGGCTGCCTTATTGATGGTCGGCGCGACAGTGGTTCAAAGCTTAACGGTCTTCACTATTTTAATCATCGCCAGCCAAATGGCCACCGTGCAGCAAGGCCCGCTGATGATTCAAATCTACTCAGAGAACTACCCTACCCATGAGCGCGGGAAGCGCATGACCACACCGTTCATTCTCAGTGCATTGAGCATGATTCTGTTTTCACTGCTGGGTGGTTGGTTACTGGACATCTCAATCAATTACTACCACCTATTGTTTGTCATTATGGTATTTGCTGCGGTGGCCTGTAGCTGGGCGACGAATCGGATACCCAGCACCCCATTATCCACCGATCATGTCGGCAATCCATGGCAAAACTTCAGTCTCATCTGGAAGGATCGCTTCTTTGGCTATCTGCTCGGCAGTTGGATGCTCCTCGGTCTTGGCAACCTCATTACTATGCCCATCCGCGTCGAATACCTAGCCAATCCGAAGTTCGGCATTAACGCCGATAATGCAACAATTGCCTTTTTGTTGGTCGTTGTGCCTGCCGCAGCACGGATCCTAAGCACTAAGATTTGGGGTAGCCTTTTCGACAAACTACATTTTATCACGACTCGTAATTTGCTTAACGCCCTCTTCCTTCTTGGCATCGCTTGTTTCTTTTTTACCCAAAATATCATACTGCTCACCTTCGCGATGATCTTAGTGGGCCTCGCCACCGGCGGCGGCAAAATCATCTGGAGCCTATGGGTGACCAGAATCGCACCCCACGAAAAAGTCTCCTCCTATATGAGCATACACATGGCGCTCACGGGCTTTCGTGGGACCCTCGCGCCATTCATTGGCTATTGGATTCTAAGTAGATCTGCGCCGACAGGCGTGGCCTTCGTAGGCATGCTGCTGATCTTCGTTTCTATTCTGCTGTTCGAGTGTGTGCGCCACCACCAGCGTTTCGAAAATCAGTGATACTCTCGGCGCCCCTCAAGGGCACTACGTAGGGTCACTGAGTCAGCGTAGGTCACACCGCCGCCACTGGGCAGGCCGAAGCCAATACGAGTGACCTTGATCGGACGCTGCCCGACGATTTCTTCTTGGATATAGTGACAAGTCGCCTGCCCTTCAATGTCGTTCGACAGCGCTAAAACGAATTCTGTGACCTGACCAGACTCAAGTCGGGCTTTTAAACTTTGAAGATTGAGATCTTCCGGTCCGACTCCATGAATGGGTGAAAGCTTACCATGCAAGACATGATACTGGCCGTTCCATGCGGCAGAACGCTCAATTGCGATTAAGTCAGGCACATGCTCGACGACACAAAGTGAACTCGCAGTACGCCGCTGATCTTCACAAATTGCACACTTCGGGCTCTCTGCAATATTACCACAAATATCGCAACGCCGAACCGCAGTCTGCGCCATCCCCATCGATTCAATTAGATTCTCCAGCGTCTCTGGCTGTTCGACCAGTAAGTGCATCGCAATGCGTTCAGCAGAACGAAAGCCTAGACCTGGCAGACGCTTTAGCTCCTGTAAGAGCTTCTCAAAAGCGGGAGTCACAAATGTACTGGTTTAAAATCCGGGGAATCCGCCCATGCCACCGGTTACAGAGCCCATGGCTTCCTCGCTGGTTTCCTTGGCCTTGGCTGCTGCTTCCTGCACCGCACCAAGCAATGTTTCTTCGATGAACTCTGCATCTTCCTTCAAAAATTCAGGATCAATCTTAAAGGCCTGAAATTCACCCTGACCATTGACCTTGATGTTGATCGCACCGCCGCCACTGGAAACCTCGATGACCTGCTCTGCGAGCTTTGCTTGGATGCCCTCCATCTGCTTTTGCATCTTTTGGGCTTGCTTCATTAGTTTACCAACACCTGCCATAATCGTTTTTTGTTTGGGTTAAAATCTGTGAAATAAAAGGCAGAAGTGTCCACGAAGTTTCGAGGTTGAGTCAAGCCGATTGAGCGGCTGAAGTCCACGAATCTGCCTCGATCCTCGACGAACTCGAGTTAGGTACTGTCAGAATAAAGCGTATCTCACTGTTTGCAGGCCCTAGTACCAGTGTATTCTTGCCTGTTCGCAGACGCACACGATCGTCCTTTGCAGCAGAACCAATCGGAATTCCGTTCACAATTGAACCGAGCTTACTGCCTCGATCTTGAATAAAATAAGCTCCTTTGACGTGCTCAATCGCACAATGCGAACGGGAAACTCGAAACGGTATACGGTCGCCAATCAACAAACGAATCTTCGAAAAGACATCCACACAGGCTGCGAGATCAGCACGCCGCCCGATTATAAATGGAAAACTGGTGAGTGTCTGTTTCTTAAGCGCTGACTGCCTGCGAGTCTCGTCCGAGTCTGGTTCGATAACAAGATTACCGGCATTTACAACTACAGGGCCACGCGATTTCACATTTCCAGGAAATGCCGGGCTTCTCAGCGTATCGAGCTGCTCATGCGCAGTGCGCAGCCGCTCATTAGTGACCCGCAGTCGCTCGAAAATTGTGGTCAAATAAGGCACTAAAATATCGCCTCCGTTAACAAGCGACTCATTAAATGCCTCCTCAGTAATCACTTCGACGGTCAGATTGTCCAGCGCTCGAGCCGTGGCAGATCGCGGCAGACGCTCGATCATCCCCATTTCACCAAAGATTTCTCCCTTTCCGAGAGTCGCGAGTATCACCTTGGCACGGCCCTCATTCATCGAGATCTCAACGCGACCATCCACGATACGATAAGCCTCCTCACTGTAGTCACCTTGAGCAAATATACGTACACCCGCTTCAAATTTTT
Organism: Opitutia bacterium; assembly: GCA_029252625.1. GTDB lineage: Bacteria > Verrucomicrobiota > Verrucomicrobiia > Opitutales > Coraliomargaritaceae > Lentimonas. The sequence goes on from JAQXBA010000077.1 coordinate 27,785, forward strand.
CAGTTTTCATTAGGGATAAATAAAATGACTACAGGGCTTGCTGCGGAAGTTTTCTGAAAGGAATTCAACCAAAATAAATCAACCAGGATACTCTCCAAAGACGTAATTTCGCAGATTCTCGGCCTCCATCTCATTCACTTTTAATAACCAACGCGTAACGTCGCCGATAGAAATGAGTCCTATTAGTTGCTGATCATCGATCACAGGTAAGTGGCGCACTCGTTTGTCGGTCATCATCTGCATTGCGTCCTCCACCGAAGTGTCCTGCGTAATCGATAGGAAATCTGGCGTCATCACTTCACTCAATGTAGTCGTCTTCGCATCACGACCAGCAGCTACAATCCGCGTCAAAACATCACGTTCAGTAAAAATACCGACTACATTCTCGGCGTCCTTGACAATGATTGAACCGACACGTTGCCGATTCATCTCAGACACCGCTGCTTTCACAGTTGAATTGACCGCTATACAGTAGACGGAAGTACTTTTCTCCTTAAGTAAAACGGCAACAGAAACTTTATTTAATGGCATAAGTAATGAGTATAGGAATTTCCTCCAACTGGCAACTTCAGTTTCTAAATAGACTTACACCTGTTCCATACCTAACAGATCACGATAGCCAGCTCGAAAATCCTCATATTGCGGCGACCATACGAATGTCTCGCGAAACTTTGCGCTTGATACCTGACGACTCGGCATCCGCCCCCCACGGCGCTGTAAGCGAGGCGAGACACATTTAGGATCAAAACGCGGCGATTCTAGCCCCAATTGCTCCGCCAGCCAAGCCGCGAGCACCGCCTTTAAGGCGGGTTGATCATCTGAGATATTATAAATACCCGATGTTGCCGATTTATCCGAAGAAAGCGCAGTGCAAATAGCTCTTACTACATCATCGCGGTGGATCAAATTCAGGAAATAGTCACCGACTCCGGGAATCACCGACTCCCCAGAGCGCAACAAATCCAGCAGATAGTGCCGCCTTGGTCCATATATACCTGCAAGGCGCAACACATACCACGCACCAAAAGTATCAGCAGCATCTGCTAGCAGACGTTCCGACTCGCACAGCACCTGGCCAGTCAGCGGCGCATCCGAAGTATCCGTAGATTCATTGACCCTTACGCCGCCATCCTGCGGATAAACTGACGTGCTGCTAGTGTACAAATAACTCTGAATACTGCGCCCAGTTGTCCATTTAAGAATTGAACGTTGTCCCTCCAAATAGGACTTTCGATAGCCATCAATTCCGCCACCTGCCGAACTCACGCAATTTACAACTGACTCATATACACTTGAGAACTGATGATGCCAAGCCTCACTGTCTAAATCAGCAACAATCACTTCGTGCGCTCCCAAGTTCCGCAATCGCGCCGCCTGCTCGACGTTGCGGGTCAACCCACCGACTCGCACCCCAGCTGCTAATAACACCTCTGCTAAAGCGGTGCCGATGTAACCACACCCAAAAATAAGCACCGATTTCGGCAAGTTCGCGACGAGCGCGTCTGGTAAAAGATGTTCCGACATCTTCAAAAGTATTTGTGCCCCGGGGAAATCTGCAACAAGTTCCTGTCTTTTATGCTTACCGTAGATCCAGAAATCGTCCGCAGTTACTTGCTCGACCTGCAAGACCGCATTGCCACTCTTCTTGAAATAGAGGACGGCAGCTGCCAATTTAGCGAAGACAATTGGGACCGCCCCGAAGGTGGCGGCGGTCGCTCCCGCGTGCTCGAAGGCGGTGCCGTGTTTGAAAAGGCGGGCATCAATTTTTCCGATGTACAAGGAGCCAGTCTGCCCCCCACTGCCACTGCGAATCGACCACAGTTAGCCGGTGTACCATTCCGCGCGATGGGTGTCTCAGTCGTCTGTCACCCGCTCAATCCGCATGTGCCGACGACGCACATGAACGTGCGCTTCTTTTATGCAGAGCCACCAGTAGGTGAACCAATCTGGTGGTTTGGCGGCGGATTTGATCTGACCCCCTACTATGGACACATTGAAGACGCCGTCCACTGGCACCAAACCGCGCGCGACGCCTGCGCCCCCTTCGGCAGTGAGTTGTATTCAAAATTCAAAGATATTTGCGATACATACTTCTTCCTTCCGCATCGCAACGAACCACGGGGCATCGGCGGGATCTTTTTCGACGACTTTAATACAGGTGGTTTCGATCAAGCCCTCGCCTTAATGCAATCTGTAGGCGACCATTTCATCCCCGCCTATCAACCAATCGTCGCTAAACGCAAAGCCGCGCCTTACACCGAGCGCGAACGCAATTTTCAACTTTACCGCCGTGGCCGTTATGTCGAGTTCAACCTCGTCCATGACCGCGGCACTCACTTCGGCCTACAATCCAAAGGCCGCACCGAATCGATTCTTATGTCACTCCCGCCACTCGTCCGCTGGGACTACGACTGGCACCCAGAGCAAGGTTCTGCCGAAGCCGCGCTCTACGAAGTTTTTCTAAAACCAAAAGATTGGCTCGCAATGAATCAAAGTTCTTAATGGCTTTGCCATTTGCATTAGACCACGCTCCTTATTGTTTTTTCAGCGGCCGAAACGGCACTCGATGCGGACAACTCTTTTAGCCTAAGCGCTGACGGTTTGCCTTCTTTGCATAGTCGCGATTCGTCCTAATTTTTCAATCTTAACTACCAACACCATGAATTCACGTGAACGTTTCCTCGCCGCCGCCCATTGCCAACCTGTCGATCGCCCGCCGATCTGGCTTATGCGCCAAGCTGGCCGCTACTTACCTGAATATCGCGAGCTCAAGGGCAAGCACGACTTTGTCACGATGGTGCGCACCCCCAAGCTAGCCGCCGAAGTCACTTTGCAGCCACTCAAACGCTTCCCTCTAGATGCCGCGGTCATCTTCTCGGACATTTTGGTCATTCCCGAAGCACTCGGCCAAGGCTATCATTTTCGCGATCAAGGCGGCATCGGCATGGACTACCTGCTCGATACACCCGAAAAAATCGCTGCACTCGACCCGTCGAAGGTCACCGAAAAACTCAACTACGTCGCCGAAGCACTCAAGCTGACACGCACGGAAATGGGCGACGAAAAAGCGCTGCTCGGCTTCTGCGGTTCCCCCTGGACACTAGCTTGCTACATGGTCGAAGGCGGCTCTGCCAAGGACTTCGTTGCGATCAAAAAACTCGCTTGGGATCATCCAGAGCAGTTTGAAGCACTCATGCAAAAGCTCACCAAAGCGATCGTCGAGTATCTGCACATGCAGATCGATGCCGGTGCCGACGCTATTCAAATCTTCGATTCATGGGGCGCGATCTGCCCAGCCACGCATTACGAAGCATGGTCACTACGCTGGATTCGCCACATCATCACCGAGCTTAAGAAGCGCGTGCCCGTCATTCTTTACGCCAAAGGCATGGGGCACAAAGCCGCGGAACAGATCCACTCAGGCGCTTCAGTTCTCAGTCTCGATTGGACCATGAATCTGCGCCGCGTGCGCAGCACACTCAACCACGGCACTGCGATCCAAGGGAATCTCGATCCCGTCGTATTAACGACGACGCCAGAGATCACTCGCATCGAAGCACAACGTGTGTTGGACCAAGCAGGCAATCAACCTGGCTTCATCTTTAACCTCGGCCACGGCATGATCCCAAGCGCTAAGATCGAATGTGTCGAAGCGTTGATGGAAGTCGTGACAGGTCAGAAGAACGCGTAGCCCAGAGGTAGAGGCGACACTACTGCCGCTTTAATAATACTCAGTGGCGTCCGGGCTTCTTCGGGCCTGTCGTATCGCATCCAAACTGCAGGCGCGAGCAAGCTCGCACACCACTCAATCTAAATCTCGACTTCCGCGACCTTCCTCAAACGCTACTTCCCGCCATACCAAAAGGCACGCCGCCAGTTGTGCGGATGCAAGGTCTTTAAGGTCGCCTCATCGAGTGCGGGTAAATCCGACACTGCGGCATTGGCAGCCGCTTGTTCCAAATTGCGCGTGCCTGCAATCACCGTGCTCACGGCAGGATGGGCGAGGGCAAAACCTAGCGCCGTCTCCGGCATATTGCGTGCCCCCTCACCGAGGCTAGATTTAATCCGGTCGACACGCGCCACTGCCCGTGCCAAGCGATCACCCGCAAAATAATCATTTCGAAAATCTCCCGCTGGAAATTGGTAATCCTTGGTGTATTTGCCCGTCAGCACCCCTTCATCAAAGACCACACGCACGACAATCGCCACACCATGCTCTTCGGCCACGGGCAACAATTCTGCCGCTGGCTCTTGCTCAAAAATATTATAAATCACCTGCAGCGAATCGATAATCCCCATACGCATCAAATCAATCGCACAATTTTGATCATGCTCTGGCGTCGAGATGCCGACCGCACGGATCTTCCCCTCTTGCTTCAGCTTCTGCAGGATCTCTAATGGCTTCGGGTCTCGATTCCATGCTCGCGTCCAGGTATGCAGCTGAAGTAGGTCAATCGTCTCCACATTTAACTGACGCAGGCGCTGTTCTACATTCTCACGTAAATAGCGCTCACTATAACGATCCTCCCAGCGGCAATACGGACTCGGTGGCCACGGCCCCGACATCGGCGGCGTCTTCGTGGCCACAAATATTTCCTCCGAACGCGCTTTCAAAAACTTGCCGATCAGCTGTTCACTGTGGCCATTGCCATAGCCCTCGGCTGTATCAATAAAATTGACGCCTGAATCGACTGCACAATGCAGCGCGGCCATCGAATCAGGGTCGCCCTGGGGCCCCCAACTGCCACCAATCGCCCAAGCACCGAAGCCGATTTCTGAAACGTTCCATCCGAGATTGCCAAATTTGCGATATTTCATCTCTCTAGATCGAATCATGCATCGCCAAAATCACAAGGTGCAAACTCGACACACGCGTAAACCCTACTCAGAATCAAATAGATATGGACGCTCCCGACCACCACTCAGCAGTCAAGACCTGCATCATCGGTGCCGGCTTATCCGGTCTGGCTCGTTCTTGGCAGCTAAAACAGCGCGGCGAATCCTGCACCGTGCTAGAGCAATCAGCCCTCCCCGGCGGAGCAATACGCAGCCACCGTCAAGGCGACTATTTAGCAGAAGAAGGGCCGAACTCAATCCTACTCAACAGCCTCGAAATCGAAGCCTTTCTCGACAGCATTCCAGGACTGAAATCCTCCATGATCGAAGCTCGACCAGAAGCGAAAAAACGCTTCATCGTGCGCGGCGGCAAACCCCACGTGGTTCCGATGGGTGCTATCTCGGCGATTACCAGCCCGCTTTGGTCATTTGCCGGCAAACTCCGCGTACTCCAAGAACCATTCGTCAAAGCTGCTTCTGCCAAGGTCGAAGAAAGCGTGGCTGACTTCGCGCGCCGCCGGCTCGGCGACGAACTTTACCGCTACGCGATCAATCCACTGGTCGGTGGTATCTATGCTGGTGATCCGGAAAAGCTCTCACTCGCACACGCTTTCCCTAAATTACACGCACTTGACCAAAATCACGGCGGGCTCATTCGCGGCGGCATCGCCAAGATGCGAGCCGGGTGCGCGAACAAAGGCCCCAAGTCGCGCAAGCGTATTATCTCATTTAAGAATGGCATGGCAGAGCTACCCCAAAAGCTCGCCGCCGCGCTCAGCAACGAGCTACACACCGCCGTATCCATAATATCAATACGAAAATATGAAGAGCAATGGATAGTCGCATGGTCAAGCCCAGACGGCACCACAATCGAAGATAGCTTTGATCAACTGATCTTGACAGTTCCCGCACATCGCCTTTGCCACCTTCCGTTCGATGCGGCCCTGCAAGGTGAACTTCGCAGACTCAATGCAATCGATTATCCACCGGTCTCAGTGCTAAGCCTCGGCTTTAAACGCGCCGACGTCGCGCACCCGATTGACGGTTTCGGCGCGCTCGTGCCAGAGTGCGAAGGACGCAAGATCCTTGGAGTACTGTTTCCCTCCAGCATTTTCCAGCAACGCGCCCCCAAAGGAGAGGTACTACTCACCGTATTCGTCGGCGGTGAGCGCCAGCCCGAGTGCGCGACCGCCGATACCGAGACACTCAAAAATACCGTGCTACCAGAGCTGGAAAAGCTCCTCGGTATAACTGGTGAACCCACCTTCGTGCATCACAAGCACTGGGATAAAGCCATCCCGCAATACAAACTCGGCTACGCCGCTCAACTTGCAGATATGGAGCGTATCGAACAGGACCACCTCGGCCTCCATCTAGCAGGTAACTACCGCAATGGTATTTCCCTAACCTGCTGCCTTGAAGCTGCACTCAAACACTAGATCTTTTTATTAGAATTCAGAAACGCACTTATCATGCCAAAAACACAAAAAGACATAGCCAAGCTACGAGCCCAGATCGCCAAGCATGATTGCCTTTATTACAAAGATGCCACACCGAACATAGATGATCAAGCCTATGACCGCCTAAAGGCTGAACTCACCACGCTCGAAGCGCTCAGCCCTGAATTTAATTTCAGTGACTCCCCCACCCAATCCGTCGGCGATGATCGCCTCGAAGCCTTCGAAAGTTACACGCACCGCATGCCGATGCTGAGCCTCGACAACACTTACAGTATGGAAGAGCTGATCGAGTTCGGCCGTCGTCTCGAAAAGCGCTTCCCCGAACAGACACTCAACTATTTAGTCGAACCGAAGATCGATGGTGTCGCCGTGAGCCTTACCTA
>JAQXBA010000095.1 GCA_029252625.1 Opitutia bacterium
CGTGGGGAAATGAAGGCGGCTCCATATGTCTGGCCTGCTTTCTATACACGCAAGGTTCAGCTTATTCGGTTGCTGCGCAAGGTGCCGTTCTTTGGGCGACGTTTTATTGTTGATGCTTAGCTGGTGTTAAATGGCAGAGTGCTTGGATTGTTTGCGCCAAGTTTAATTGGTCGTTATTGCCGAGGCTTTTCGCGATGCCCGAAATAGGGCTTCGCCCACGCTTATAAATCGCTCTTCAATCACTTGGTATGTCAGTGTCGAGGTGACTATGACTATTGCCAGGAAGACGATGAAAGCAGGGACTGAGTGTAAGTGTGCTTCCAGCGCTGGCATCGTTAAATGATAGAGCGGTATATGGAGCAAATAAACGGAGAAACTGATTTTTCCGATGTGCAGGATAGGTTTGTTTTCTAAAATGATACGTGGCCCGTTTTCCACGCCGAGTAGCGTATAAATGAGACCGATCACCCATAGTGTAACAATCAGATTCTCACTAGATGGAAAGAATGCCGCATAGATGGGTAGGAAGGCGATTAACCCCAAAGCGATGGTGGTAGATTGCTTTGGCGATAAGGCCAGCGCTGGAGCCGCCGCGATTCTATTGAATGCGAGTGTACCGATGTAGAACGCGAAGAAATATTTCCATAAGGACCAATCGTGATTAAAGAACGTTTGATTCTCGGGCAGGATTGATTCGGAGAGTGACTGTTGTTTGCCCACTGCAAACAGGACGATGGTAATGAATAAGCCCATTTTCCAACTATGCTTTTTCGTCGCATAGTAAATGACCGGTAAAAAGAGGTAAGCCATCATTTCCAGTTGAATGGTCCATTCGACCCCAATGATTGAATTTGCGTGTTGATGATTGAATGAATTCAAAAAAGACAGATGCATGAATAAATCAGTCCATGAGCTGGTGTTATCTCCTGACGGGGTGAGCATGCTCGCCGAATAGTTGATGATTCCCCACACGATTGCGCAAATAATCGCATAGAGCGGAAAGATCCTCCAGAACCTGCGGTTAAAATAATGTGCGAGATTGCGTTTCGTGTTCGGCGGCGAATGATGCATCGAGATCGAAAGCGAAAATGCGGACAGTACAAAAAAAGCGACCACTCCGTATTTTCCGAAATTCAGCAAATTATCGACATACTCGTTGTGGCCTTTAAATGCGCCCGTGCAGTGCACCATAATGACACCCAAAGCCGCGTAGCCGCGAATGCCCGTGAGGAATTGTGTTTTAGATCGGTGCAGGAGGTCGTTCATCGCTTTTTGTAAATAGAGGTGAGTTGCTGGATAAAACGCTCATTATAAAATTGAAAAAGTGAAGGTGGAGTTTCACTCTGCTACCATATGGATTTCGGAGGTATGTGTGTTTAGTCGGATGAGGAAAGTAATTAAACTACATTTCTATAATAAAAGGAATGGGAGTGGTATCAAAAGTTGTGATGTCTCCTTGCGCGCTGTTCTGGGATTTGGGCTTCGGGTTGGGCGTGGAAGTTTTATTGATTCTAACTGTCGGTTGGGGAAGTATTGTTATGTTGGTAGAAATTGTAACATTACCAAGTCGTTAATCGGGGCGTATTGTTCAATTGCAAACAATGTGTCGATCGGGCAAGGCGAGCATTCGTTGAGCCGAGTTTCGACGAGTTCAGTTTTTTACGATTTATCATATGATGAACTTACGACGAAAGACTGTGTGATTGGTAATGATGTTTGGATTGGGAGTGATGCGATCATTTTACGAGGTGTGCGTATCGGGGACGGAGCGGTTATCGGTGCCAATGCTGTCGTGACTAAAGATGTGAAGGCTTTTGAAGTTGTTGCTGGTGTGCCGGCGCGGCATTTGAAATTTAGATTCCCCGAAGAGCAGCAAGCTGCCATTTTAGATTCTGTGTGGTGGAACCTAGAGTTAGCCGAGGCGAGGGAGGCGATTAAGCGCCTTGAGTTGAAGTAGTTTTAAATCTTTGGCCTGACTCTATTTTATCATTTGCTGGATCTTGAATTTGAGCCGATAGAGCAGGCCTTTTCTGAACCATTTGGATGGATATGCTACAAAAAGTTTTTCTGCTGTATCATTTGTCGGGCTTAAGCTATCGAAATGCTCTGTTATTAGGTTGAACAGATTATAATCATCTAAGACTCGTGTTTTGGCCTCTTGAATCGCTTTGATGGATTGCGTGTATCTGTCTTCTGCGATTGCGCGTTTGATTTGTTGAACGGTGGCTTCGGGATTGTCCAAGTCGACTGGCGCATACGCATCCTTTGGGAAATAATCATGCAGATTCGGGCACCCAGAATAAAAGGGGTAGGCTTCTTCCAGATAACAATCCGATAGCTTTTCGGACCAGTAGTCCGGGGCGCTGCTGTTCTCGATGGCAATGTGGTATTTGTAAGGGCGAATCGCATCTGTTTTATCCGCGATGGGATTCTGTCCAGTGCCAAATAGGTCCAGTTCGTCGCCAAAGGCTTCTTTCAACTTTTTGACAAATTCAAAGCGCTTGCGGTGTCCCAGTTTTGAGCATTTATCTGAGCAAACGACTGAGAGCAGCTTAGGTTTCTCTATGTTCTTCTCTGCCTTGAAATCGTCATATGATTTGACGGATATTTTCTCGCCGTCCTCTAGGAATTTAAGGCCACAGAACCATGGGTAGCCTTGTTGATACATTTGCTTGTTCGGGTGTGATAATTTTGGGTCTGAGCATATAACACTGCCGAATTGGGCGAGATAAGCTTCGGAGTATTGCTTTATTGCTGGTGGTTCGCCAGCAATGAACAGTGTATTTTCTTTTCGAAGTGGCTCCCTGATGAGGCCATGTTGTCCTGCAAAAACGACAATGTAGTCACACTTTTCGGGTCCCTCGTTTATGTAGAATTGAACATTTTTCCAGATTCCGCGTTCCCCCGGCGTTTGGCGCAATAGGGGGTGTGTTTGATCTGTTTTCCATGGCAGGTGGAGTCTGACAGTGTGCATCGGGATTATCTAATATGGTGGGTTCGGGGATTCTCGGTTTTAACACTTGCCGATTATCCAATCGGAAAAATCAAAGCGCCCGACAAATCTTTGATACTGGGAGTATAGGTTGCCCATGTCCTCAACCTCTGATGGAATGTAGACGCAGGCGGGCATATTCAGGTTTTTTTTGCGGTGAAAGCATACTTTGTTCCTTGGGTTTTCGCCTGCAAATTGCGCCATCACGTTTTCGTCGCACGGTCCGTTGGCAATCAGAATGAAATAGAGATGTTTGCGATTTATTCGGGCTTTCCGGCGTTCCCATGCCTCTTGGGCATGCTGCTCGCTTTTGTAGTGCACGAAATGGAGTTCAAGCTCCCCGAGTAGGCCAACGGGATACTGATCGGCTCCTCTCCCCGGTTCATCGTGAGGTGGGTATTTCGACTTTGTTATGAAGACGATTTCTTTCTCCATGTAAGTATCGAAGTCGGCCACCAGTTTCGCGAAGCATTCTGGCATTAGGAACAGGCCAGCGAAGGGTGTATTATATTCCCTCCCCAATGTCTTGTAGATTCTGCTGCCGAAGCAGTTGTTTGAGATGAGACAAAACTCTGTATTTCGTAGCCTCCTGACTGATGACTTAAACCGCCAGCGGTTGATTCTTCGTTTCAATTTATGGAGCATAATGTTGAAAAAATAGATTATACACTTTGATCAGTGGAAGAGAACAGGCGTCTCCACGTTCTCTTTGCTGCACGTTTGAGACTTTGTCGGTTGAACAGAATTTCCTTAAATCCAGAGCGGACGCTTATGTGACTAAAGGATTGATTGATTCCAGCTTTGGTTAGGTGCTGTACCCAGAAAAATACGTTTGATTCATCAAAGCCGATAAAGTGATTTCCACGAGAGAGGCATTCGACGTCAAATAGGATATCGTTTCCGATTTGTAGGCCATCCGCGCCTGTTTTATGCACTCCCTTTCGACCGGATGATCGCAGGGCGGGGGATGTGACCACTCTATCTGCATAGCGTTTATGAAAGAAATTCACCGCATGGCTGGAGTCGCTGGCTAAATAGATTTTTCCTTGTGGATGTTTTCGCAGAAAGGCATCCACTTGATGTTTATATCTTGAAAAACTCGGAAGGATTGACTCTCGGTATTTATCGCCGACTCGTATGTGGACTGTGACCACTTGCTCTGTATTGGCGAAGTATTGAGCCCAGAAGTCATTGACCTGATCGGTGATCCTTTTGTTCACGGTGAGGAATTTTGTAGCGGCCCATTGCGTGAGCGCTTCTTCTCCCATTTTATGGAATTGATGTTCCGGGGGGATGACCTCTAGTATCCGCTGCATCGATACATAGGTAGGGAAGACGACTAGGTCTGCCTGACCCGCCAGGTTCGAGCAGACATCACTGAAATATTCTTCGCTACGACTGAGTGCTCTATGGAGTTCGTCTAGGAGGGCGTGTAAGTTTTCAATCCGAGTGCCTTCAGGGTAAGTGCTTTTGCTTTGCTTGAACGCATCCTCCAGACTGAGAGAGCACGTGCTCGTGTAATAATCGTGAAAGGCGTTGTGGTAGGGGGGAGCTGCGATTTTGAGGTAGTTACAGTTTTGATGCCAATAAATCAGGGGGACTCGCCCTGTGAATTCCGCAAATAAAAGTCCAGAGATTGCGCCTCGAAGAATGCTACCCATGCCCGCCGCATTGCATGGAATTATTAAGAACTTATGGGAAGGCTCGGCAATCGAGCTGTCTGGTATTTGAGATGCCACTGCGGTTAGTTCTTCTTTCGGTTACAAAAGCTGATGGATCGTTCTTCGTGGACACTTTTTGTTGAAGTATTTGTTAGCGTTATAAAATTCAAGGTCAGGCCTTCTTGCCATTTCGCTAGTAGGTATTCTGAGCTGATCTCTCCGCTGAGATTTTCATTTTCATTCTGCACTCGATTCAGTGGAATGTTGAACATTTTTGGAGATTCGAAGCAATAGCCGGGACGTTTTTGATACAATGACGTGAGGATTTGAAGTGCCCTTTCAAAAGTATTGGGTGCGCGGTAATCGAGCAGCCTTGCCGCGACCACAATTTCAGATGTCGGAAAAATATGACCATCGACTGAAAGTGGATAGGCCCAGTCATAGCTTCCCTCTTCCCATGAGAACTTGAGTAGGTCGTCCTGCTTTTTTGAGGGATTCAGGGTCGGGAGATGCATCGCTTTTTGCTTGGTATAGCAGAACGTAATTTGGCTTCCTAGGCGTAGGGATACAATGCCGCAGTTCATTGCGTTACGATCCAAGGTGTCTAAATCTACTGGGCGTATGAAGACGATGTCATCGACCAGAAAGCAAACGGACGTTGTTTGAACGCCCTGTAAAGTATGTAATAGATCTTTTCTGAAATCGGCTTCCTTGGTCCATTGAATTTGATCTGAATGTTGAATGCTGCCGATGAGTTCTTGGTAGGCGTGGGCATGCGCTGCATTTGACGCGCAGTATAAGACATGGATGGAGTAAGCGCCCGTCACATGATGCAGCATGCTCCGGAGTAATCCGTCCAATTGCAGTGCACGGTCCTTTGAGAAGATGATGAATGAAATACCGTCTTTGGAGGTGGCATTCCCGTTGGTTAGACGTGCTTGGTGCACCAGCTCTGTTAAAAGTGTCTGGTTCTGTTGTAGGCGCTGGTAATCTTTATCGCGCAGGAGGCGAAGCCTAAGCCGCTCAAATAGCGGTTCAGTGATCTGGATTAGGCGCTTTTTCACGTGTGATTTAGTCCTGAATGAACATCTCGTTGGTACTGCCTTCATCTAGCTTTTTTAGCCCGTATTTGCACTGTTTATACTTGTGGGAGTGAATGCGAGGCAGGATGTCTTTGATGCCAGGATTGTCGGATTTTCCATGTTCCAAGTGATAAGTGTTCGCGCAGTTGCGGATGCCAACGGCTTCGATGCCGTTGTTCTTTAGGCGCGCGCCAATTTCGTGGTCTTCGTAGCCATACTGTAGGATCGTTTCGTCCATGCCGTTGCAGAGCTCATAGTTCTTTTTGTGCATAGCGAAATTACAGCCACCCACGTGATGCCGCTCTCTGCACATGATTTTTCGAAGTAGTTTATTCTCGATGATCGTGGTTCGGAAGGGTTTAATTACCTGCCCCTTCAGTCCTCGCCAGAGGACGGCAGCGGTATCTGTGGGGAATCCGATTTCTTTGCGAATGATGCGTTCCGCAATGTCTTGTCGAATCTTGCTACCGCGCCAGCCGCACATTACGCGTTGTGGGTGTGCGTATTTGAGATGTATCTCGATGAATCGATGGTGCAAGATCATATCGCCATCGACAAAGATCAGATACTCGCTGGTCGCGATCTTTGCCGCGCTATTGAGAATAATTGTGCGATAGAAACCACGGTCTTCATGCCAGACTCGTCGAATGTCTAGATGAGCAGACCATTTCTGAACAATGCTTTCGGTCTCATCCGATGAGCCGTCGTCGGCAACGACGACTTCGAAGTCTTGATCGGTTTGTTTGAGTGTACTCTCTAAAAGAATGTCCAGTTGTTTGGCTTGATTGTAGACGTTAACGATGAGGGAGCATTTTGGCATTTTGTGTTATTTTATTAGTCTTAATACTTCGAGGCATCCGCCTTTTGATCAGCACGTTTTCCATGATGTGAAATTGTACGTCTATGATGATGTTAAGGTGCTTATCGAGTGAGTGCAAGTTCTCAAATGGAGGGGCCACCATCCATTTTACGAATTATGCGTTTCTGGGCATCGGAAAAGGTGTTCGTTTGGAAGTAGGCGCGTAAATAGTCCACTTTTTCTGGATCATTTAATTGCTTGGAATGGCGAAGAAATCGAGAGACGTCTTCAATCGTACTTTGGGATGAAAGCAGTGG
>JAQXBA010000098.1 GCA_029252625.1 Opitutia bacterium
CGCCCCTCCCAGTCGGCAGGCCAAGCCAGTTCGTCCATCGAGAAAATCGTTTCCGGCCAATATTTTTCGGTTTCAAGGCGCGAGAAATTGAGGTTGGCGCGCATGTTGAGTTCGCCAAACAGGGTCAGTTGATTGAGGGAAATTGGTTTCATTTTATGTATTCAAAAAGTGGTGGCGCCATTTTATCAGAAAATCATACATTCCGCTCGGACAATTTGACCAAAAGAAAGTAATAATCGGCCAATGCCGTGTGCCGTGTGCCGTGCGCCGCGCTGCGCACGGAGTGACCGCGTAAAGAGCTTCGCTCCACCGCGTAAAAGACTTCGTCTCACGCGGTGAGCTGCGGTTCTGAAGTGACCAAGCGCTACAGCGAGTAGATGGTAAACCGAAGGTTGAGCATTATGCCAGAAGTTGACTTTTATTGGTGAAATAAACCCATTCGACTCTGTTTTTTAAACGCAAAGCCACGTGGCCTCGATACTCCGCTTCAGGTGCTTCTATGACACTACAAAAGTGAGAAGTCCCGATCTTTCCCGCGTCCTTACTCCCCATCTCCCTCGCTCTAGCGAAGCGGTTGTAAAAATCCATCCATCATCTTTTCCAGCATGTCGCGTTCATTGACAACCGCTTCGCTAAAGGGCCCTGCGGGCTGAGATAGGGAGAATGATGATGGTGCTAGAACGGATAATACCAATAAAAGTAAAGTCATGGTATTACATGTCTAGTGTTCCTGCCGTGTTGCCTGCCTATAATGTCGAGTTGCAACTTTGGGCAGCGGCGTCGGCCATTGTGCTCTACGGATTCCAGTCCAGGATACTAAGCCTTCTCGAGGAGCATGTAAGTTCTTGCGATATTCTCACTTACCTAAGGTAAGTGAGAGGTCTTCAATCACCGATTGAACCACTTTGCGTAATCCAGTGCCGATTCCGTTGGCTTTGGCCAGCGAGGGCCATTGGGCGAGGGCGTCCTGAACCTGCTCAAGCATTGCATTAAGCCGGCGCTGCGGAATGCCCATTAAGTCGGCCAATCGCTTCAAGTCGTCGTAGCGGATGTCGTTTCGTTTTCCACCGATCAGCATCCAGTTGCCACCTAGGTCGTTGTCGGTATAGAGTAGGTCGTAGGCGAGGGTGTTTGTCCATTTTCCCGCCGAATCCATTGTGAAGGAAAAGTTCTTTGCGTGATCGTCTCGATTGCTAGCCAATAGATTGAATAGCATGCGCCGGAATTGCTCACAAAGATCCTCAAAGTTGCGGGTCAAATGCTTGGTGAGACGTAGCAGGTCTTCATAATCGGTGCCGGGTTCACTGAAATCGATTCCGGCCATGGCCGCGTAGCTGTGGATGTGGACACGTTGGTTCGGATCTTCTTGCTTGCGATCAAAGCGCCTGATCGCGAAGTGCTGCACTCCCTTTTTGTCAGAGATGAGCATCGTTTCGGGCACACGAATTCCGGCTGCTTTGGCCAATTCGAAATAGGTCTGCTCTAGTTGGCAGATCGAGGAGGTTTTTGTATCGGATGTGTTTAGTTTGATTAGCCATGCCTCCATCTCTGCTGGAATCATGCTCGGGCCGGTGATGATCCGACTGTGGTCGGTTGAGATCGCAGCGAGCAGTTTAGGCATGGCACCACCGGCTGTGCCGCCGGCCTTTACGATTGCTGGATCTAAAGTGTCGGCGTGCTCCATTTGCATGAGTGATTTTGCGGACCGAGCGGCATTGACCAGATCAATCATCTCCTGGGCGGCAGGCTCGTCTTCTGCGGGGGCGTAGCTTAAAGCCCCCATCGTTCGACTCCCGAGATAACTGAGCATTTGAAGTGGAGTTGGACTCAGTATGCCCTGGTCTTGAAAGCTTTTTCGAAGGACGGACATGCCAAAGCGATCCGGCAGTGAATCGTAAATTAAACCAGGTAGCGTTAAGAAGTAACCTTCGCGGTGCTCGCTGACTCCGGGAGCTACAGGTAACTTGTAGGGAGACAGGGGGAGTGGGTCTTTGATGAAAGATTCGTCAAAGCTAAAGTAGTGGGCTCCCTCTTGGGCCAGCAGTTGGCCGACCATTCGGTCGCCCATTAGAACGTTGAGTCGTTTCATGAGCGCTTATAAACACGTCCTTTACGTGTGGACACTTGAGCTTGTTTTTCGACCTCATCCAATGTCATGAGTTTGGGTTTATTGAAGAGTTGATCGAAGTCACTTTCGAGATGAAGTGCCTGTGCGACTTTAATTAGACTGAGCAGTTCGATGCGTCCTGTCTGCTCGAAGCGCTGGTAGGACGCGAGTGATACGCCCGATCGTTGACTCACATCGCTTTGTGTGAGCTTGTGCAATACACGTGCCGCCCTGATTCGGTCTGCGATCTCTCGGGAAATCTCAGTCTCTGTTTTTAATATCATAATTCCTTATATATTAGGAGTATGATGATTTTATTAGTCAAATCTTAAAATATTAAGAAATGAATGGGTGTTTTTTATTAAAATAGGGTGCTGGTATGACCACTTCGGCGCGTCACTGGTCGAAGCTGCAATATGCAATGGCGGCCTCCCCAACCTCGCCCGCAGGGCCCTTTATTATGCCCTTGGGTGCTAGCGCAGCGGTTGTGAAAACAAGCCGATCCAAGGGAAGATAAAGCACTTGCGTAGAGCGAACTCAGCGGGCACGCCCGAAGCCATATCCAGCAGTTGCTGGTCAATTCCATTAACGTCCATTCACGTTGATTAACGGTTCAACTCATTTTTTTTAGTCTTCAAAGACTGATCGTGTGATCTCCCTTCGCGACTCTTAGGAGGCAGGCTCTTCGACGAAGCTCTGACGTAGCAGCGACAAATGTGTCGCTTCCACGTTTTTGGAGACCACCACCAAGCAAACGACGCCACGTTTCAACGTTGCAACTCGTGTTATTCCACTCGGCTGCGTTTTTATCATTCTGAGGCGGTTTTTAGGCCAGAACCCGCAAGTTTATCGCGTTTTTTCCGCTCATGGTCAGTTTTTTCCGCTCATGGTTAACGCTGTTTGTATGGATCTGTTATCATTTGCCCCAATCTAGAGTTGCCTGCCCCTCTTCGGTGTCCCACGCCTGCTTGATTGCAAATGTGAGTCGCTGATCGAGAAAGGGTTTCCCCGGATGATATGGCAATCGGCCGAAAACCGGTTGCTTCCACCCCACAATCCATCATCTCATTGCTTATGAACAAATCATTCCCCTCAATTTTTAATGCGGCCCGCGCCGGTGCTTCCGGGCGAACCGCCCTGGCCATCGCCTCGCTGGCGCTTGGCTGTGCCAGTGCGCAGGCGGCGCTGTTGTCCGAGTGGACCTTCGACACGGGTGCCAACTCCACCGCTCGTCTGGCTTCCAGTTCGGTTGCCAGCGGCACCTCGATTTCTGGCCTGACCATGAACAGCAGCGGTGGCTTCGGTTTTAGCGACTTCGGCCCGGGCGCGGTTCCCAATGACGAGCACGACGGCTTCGGCTTCGGCGGGGCTGCACCGGGGGTTAACGTAATGTTCACCCACCGTGCGGATTATTTCGATGGCGGAGGAACGGATTCTGTCAACGATTACACCTCGTTTGGCACAGCCGAAGGCACTACAGCCGGGCTGGGCGACGGCAATGCGCCGATCTCCTTCACAGTCACTGCCGATGCCGGCAAGACGGTATTAATCAACAGCCTGACCGCGACTTGCGCGGCTGCGAATCCGGGCGCAACTTTGTTTGTTGGTATCCAGGAAGCGGGTGCGGCAGTTGGAACGACTGTGACGATCAACGGCGCCAGTGCATGGACAGGGACTGCGAATTTGACCAATCCGATTATCGTTGAGGCAGGTGAGACTAAAACCTTCACCATCCTCCTCAATAGCGGTGCGTTGAATTCCAATCATAACATTGACTCCTTCTCGCTCGACGGCCTGGTGGTCAATGAAGGGGAGGCTCTGCCCTTGGGCGAGTGGAACTTCGACGACGGCGCGACCAGTGTCGATCGTTTGACTGCCCGATCAGTGGTCGGCGGTGCGACGATTTCCGGCCTTGTTATGAATACCGACGGCGGTGGCTTCGGTTTCCGCGATTTCGGTCCGGGAGCGGTTCCCAATGATGAGCACGACGGCTACGGCTTCGGCGGTAACGGTGGCGAAACTGTGATGTTTACCAGTCGCGCGAATTATTTCAGTGGCTCGGCAGTCCCGAGTCCGCGTCCCACCACAGACGACTACACCTCGTTTACCACCACCAACACTGCAGCTGGGCTGGGAAACGGCAATGCCGCTGTCTCCTTCACGGTCACAGCAGATGCAGGCAAGACGGTGACTGTGGAAAGTGTGACCTGCCACAAGGTGAGTGGAGATACCTTTATTCTCGGTATCCAGCGAGCGGGCGAAACCCTCGGATCGACCGTAACGCTGGTGGGTAACGATGTTACCGACACTGCGGTCCTGGCCACGCCAATCACCGTCAGCGACGGCGAGACGCAAACCTTCACGATGATTTTCAACAGCGGTGCGCTGAACACTGGTCACAACATCAACGAGTTTGTGCTCAACGGCGCGGTGTCAGACTACGCTATCCCGTTTGCTCTCTTCTCTGACGACTTCAACAATGGCAACACAGCTGATGGCTGGGTGGAATATGCGAATGGTCGTGGTGCTTATGATTTCGGCACTGCAAACGTCGCGACCATCAGCCCCAACACTGGGCAACCACCGAGCATGTGGTATCCATTTGCGGATCGGGTGCTTGCCGACGGCGAAACACTGCGCCTGAGCGTGGATGTGATGAAGACCGGCACCGCTCAAGGCACTGCCGTCCGCTTCGGTCTGGGCTATGGTGACCCGTTGGCCACTGGCGGTGGCAATCCGCCTGTGGATGGCTATCAATTCTCCGTGGCTTCCTTCGGAAATGATACGGATCCACAAGTTCAGTGGATGGACGCCGACCCGACTATTAACTGGGGCAATGACCAAACCACCGCCCACGGTTCCCTGGCGCTCGACAATAACGATGCCTACACGCTGACCGATTCTGAGTTACGAACCGTTCAGATCGATCTCAAGCGTAGCGGCAGCGACTATATCGCTCGGATTACGGTCAATGGCGGCCAATCCGGCACACAGACTTGGTCAAGTGTTGGCGAGATTGATGATTTCAAGTTCAACACGATTGGCCTGTTGGCTCCCTACAACAATGGTGAAGTCTTCACCTTCGATAATGTTGTGGTGCAGGTACTGGCCGCACCGGACGCGTTCCCAGCCTATGCTGATCCGGAGGATTTGATTGACAATGGTGGATTCACACAGTCTGAGAATGAGGTGGATTCAAATCCGACCTCGCTCGCCGGGTGGTATACGGTTGATGGTTCGCTCAGCGACTGGGGCAATATTGGTTCAGAGGATCACAACGGTTTCTGGGGCAAGTTCGCTGATCTGGTGCGCTGGACGCACTACAACGAGGACCCGAACAACCTCGCCTCAGAAATCGGCACGGTGAACAATCCTACGCTTGAGCCCGACGATGCTGAATTCACGCTGGATGGCACCGACAAGCTCAACACGGATTTCAATCCATCCTTGGGCTTACTGAACCTCAATTCCGCAGGCAGTTACCGCAACGGAATGATCCAGACTGATATTCTCACTGGGGAAACGATCAATCCTGACGTTAACTATGAGTTTTCTGTCGATGCAACCGCGACTGCTGGTAATGATCATGCACTCGCGACTTTCACGACCGCATTGACGCTCGGTGCGGATGTGACTGCTGGCACGAACCTGAGCAATGCGCTGGGCGGCACTTTACAGCAGATTTCTGCAGCGAGCTTGCCAACGAGTGCAGGCACGCTTCAGACCGTTCAGATAAGCGGTGCCGACCTACTTGCGGCGCAAGGCAGTGGCACGGTAAACGTGCTCGTCCAGAACTTGAACACAGATCCAGTTCCCGGCTTCCCCGATGTTGATCCGAGTGATGTTACCGGAGCTGAGAATGTATCTCAGGTCAGGATCTACTCGGTTTCGCTGAAGGTTGCTATATCGCTTGGCGACGTGAACAAGGACGGTGTGATCGATCAGGATGACGTCGATCTGGCCAACCTCTACCTCAGCGGTAATGGTGGCGATACGGCTGCGGCACGTATGGCGGTCCTCATGGCTGCTCCTTACAACTACACGGCCGAGGAAGCGCTCGCAGCGTTGAACCTGACCGACTTCGATATCGATAGCGACAACGACTTCGATGCGGCTGACGTAACAGCGCTCGAAGCATTGCTGGTCGTGCCTGATGTCGTGATCGAAAGCTCTGGCTTCAATGGCACCAGCTTCGAAGTGCAGGTCAGTGGCCTGGTCAACGGCACCACCTATTACCTCATGCGCGACAGCGACCTGAGTGATGGTGCTGATTTCACCACCGAGGCTGACAGCGTTACTGCTTCATCTGATACCGCGACTTTGAGCGATGATACTCCGCCTGCGAATAAGGCCTTCTATCAGATCACTGATTAGGCAGCGGCACCGGAGTCAGTCGCAGGATTGATACCGTGAGTTTCGAGAGCCCGTTTCCGCAAGGAGGCGGGCTCTTTTGTGTCCTGTTTTTGTGTAGCGCGGTGCTTTAGTCCGCGTTTCGGTCGTAATGC
Organism: Opitutia bacterium; assembly: GCA_029252625.1. Taxonomy (GTDB): domain Bacteria; phylum Verrucomicrobiota; class Verrucomicrobiia; order Opitutales; family Coraliomargaritaceae; genus Lentimonas. The sequence goes on from JAQXBA010000098.1 coordinate 6,613, forward strand.
TTCGCTTCCACAACGTGGTGCGCACCGGGACGGTGCTGCGCTACCATAAGGTCAAAGGTAGCGCGGGCGCGTCCTCGCCATGTCATGAGCCTGTCGTCTCGCGGCGCACGAGCGTTCGAACTGCCTTGCCAGTAGGCCGTAGCGCGCCGCTTTAGCTAGCGTTTCATTTGGTTGGGGGTTCGGGTATTGTATGCTAGAGCGGAGCACGCTAAAATATTGTATTCATAA
>JAQXBA010000099.1 GCA_029252625.1 Opitutia bacterium
AGCCAAGCCAGTTTGCCAGCTCACACACCTATGAAGTCTTCTGGTGCTGCAACATGCGCGGCGGCGACGGCCTCGCACGGGCGTATCAGTATTCGCACTACACCGAGGGCGACACCGTCACCTTCCCCTACTTCCATAGTAGCAAGGTCGAGCTGGAGCTCGCATCCGGCACGCTGACACTCCGCCAGCAGGCAAACTATCCGGCCTCCGGGACGGTTCGTTTCGCCATCGACGACTGCACCGCAGGCAGCGTCACCTTAAAGTTCTTTGCACCCGAAGCATGGAGCGCAGGCGCTCAGTCGACTGTCACGCTCAACGGCAGCCCGATCGAAACCAGCTATGCGGATGGCTTCGTGCAGATCACCGCAGCACTGAAGGCAGGCGACGAAATTGTATTCGACTCCCCGCTACAGTTTTTCACTTTCGACAGCCACGAATGCGTGAACAACTCAAAGAGTCACTTCTCGTTTCGCCACGGCCCGATGATGCTGGCAGTCAAATCCACAGTAGAGGATAAAAAAGCCAGCGCCCCGACGACCGCGATCGACCGCGATGCCGAGGTCAAGCCACTCGGCAACGCGCACTACGAGACAACCGACACAGCGGGCCAGACCGTGCACCTGCAAGCCATGTGGGGTAAGGAAAATCTCGGCGGCCCACTCGACGTGTTTCAAATCCTATTCGCGAAATAATTTCAATCAACAGGAAGCCGATGCTCCGTCGTTGACGCCGCTCACACATTGAGGCGGAAACGACGGAGCACCCATGAAGGGCATAACCGTTTCCCTCCACCAATCTACAGAAAACATGAACGAAGAACAGAAACAGAAACGAAAGCACGGAACCGTTCAGTGTCTATTTGCAGCGTTGGGCGTTTTAGCAATGTTGATCACCACTGTCTTAGTATTGATCTTTGAGATATCTGCGGTCTTCTTGGCGGTCTATGCAGCTGCACTAGCAGCAATCGTAGGGCCAGCATTTACGGAAGGTGCGAGTGGTTTCATTGAAATCGTAACAGGAATAATGGAATTAGTCCTTGAGAGCATTGCCATGGTTTTCGAATTCATAGGATCACTGTTTTCTGAATTCTAAAAGAAGGCGAATCCCCCACTCGACCAACCACAATAAACTTATCCAATTAAGCGTAGATCCAGGCAGTGGTGAACAACTCCGTCCGTGCCTCACTCCGTGCCACACTCCCCCATCCACACTATGTCCCGACTTCTCTTATTCTTAGCACTCGTCTGCACCGCACAAGCCGCTACCATCCAACCACAGGACAACGGCGCCGCACTCGTCAATCCTGGCATGGGCTGGACGATGCATTTCTATTCCAATTTTGCCGCACACTTCGGCTCGAAAATGGAGCCCAGCGATGCACTGGAAGCCTTCCCCGGCGAATCCACGGTCTATCTGCGGGTGCCCTGGTCCTACCTTGAACCCAAAGAGGACGAATACAACTGGGCCCTGTTTGATACCCCCGCTCAACGTTGGATCGCAGCAGGCAAAAAGGTTGCGCTACGCGTGAGTGCCTCGGACAACTGGATCCCCTACTCCACACCAGAATGGGTGCACCAAGCCGGCGCCGAAGGCGTCTGGTATGATATCGGCAAAGGCCCGCATGCCGACGGACAATCATGGGATCCCGTGTTCGATGATCCGACCTTTCTCTTTCACTTGAAAGACTTCCTCAAAGCGATGAGTGAGCGCTACGATGGCAATCCCGACATCGCCTTCATTGATGTCGGCACTTACGGGCTATGGGGCGAGGCGCACGCCCACATGTCGAGCATGCCCACAGAAGAGGAACACAATCGCTATGTGAAAATCCACGTCGACTTACACAAAGAGTATTTCCCCAATACCCAACTGGTGATCAGCGACGATGTAGTAGGCCACGATCTACCCGGCAAAAAATTCCCTCTCAGCGAATATGCTCGCGAACGTGATGTCACCATCCGCGACGACAGTATTCTGGTCGGCAAGCCCCCACGTTCATGGCATCATGCCGAAATGGCGCAGCTCTTTTGGCCGGATCTGCCGGTCATTTTAGAGCACGGTCACTATGGCGAACGTGCCAAGCGTGGCGACTGGGATCCGGAACTCTTGCTCAAATCCATTGAGGATTACCACGCCAGCTACATGTCGATTCACTGGTGGCCGCACCGCTTCTTGCGCGAAAACCGCTCCATCATTGATCGCATCAATCAACGTATGGGCTATCGCCTACAACTCAAAGAGCTCAGCTGGCCAGACTCGATCACACGCGGTAAAGCCTTCGAAGTGCAATCCATCTGGGCCAATGCCGGCGTCGCCCCACTCTATGACGACGCGTTTATGGCACTGACCATTAAGGATGCCAAAGGCGGCCTGGTCGCGGTGCTCTCCGAAGAGCATCTCAATCTGCGCACCCTCGCAGTCGGCCCGCTCAACGAAGCACCCACGACCGCGCAACGTTCCAAGTTCACGGTGGGCTACATCGCTCCCACCACCCTAGCAGGCGACTACGAACTCTATGTGTCCGTCGGTCGCCGGGATGGCACACCAGAAATCGCACTGCCACTGGACGGCGACGATGGCGCTCGCCGCTACAAAGTCGGCAGTATCACGATCAAGGCCGAAGACTTCCCCGGACAGTATTTCCCAGTCGAACCCATTGAAGCGCACCACCAAGTGCCGCACGATCGTCCCGATGCTTGAAATATTCCGACCATTCTTATTTTTAGCACTCGTCAGCACTGCACATGCTGCGACAGTCCAGCCACAGGATAACGGCGCCACACTCATCAATCCCGGCATGGGTTGGACCATGCATTTCTATTCCAACGTTGCCAGGAACTATGGTTCCAAACTGGCGCCAGCAGACACCCTTGAGGACTTCCCAGGGCTATCGACGGTCTACCTGCGCATCCCTTGGGCCTACCTCGAACCAGAAGAGGGTCATTACAATTGGGCCATTCTCGACACGCCCGCCCAACGCTGGATCGCCAACGGCAAGCGCATCGCGCTACGCCTGACTTGCTCGGAAAACTGGATGCGTTACGCCACTCCGAAATGGGTGGTGGATGCTGGCGCCCAAGGCACGTTCTACAAGTATGGTAAAGGTCCGGTTGAAAACGGCCCCAGCTGGGACCCGCTTTTTGATGACCCCATCTTTTTGGAAAAACTCGACCGTTTTCTGGCCGCCGTCGCCAAACGCTACGACGAAAATCCCAATGTCGAATTCATCGATGTCGGCACCTACGGGCTTTGGGGCGAGGGACACACATATGCCAGCAGCCAGCAAGATGTCTTTGCCCTTAAAAAGCTCCACATCGATCTCCACTTGAAACACTTCAAGCAGACCCAGCTGTGCATCAGCGACGACTTTGCCGGCCCCGCAAAGCCGGGGAAGCACTTCCCGATTACCGACTACGCGCTGTCGCAAGGGGTCACCATTCGCGATGACAGTATTCTCGTAGCCCGACCGCCAAACTCATGGTATCATGCCGAGATGGCCGAAGTCTTTTGGCCGACGCTCCCCATCATTCTGGAACACGAGCACTACGGCAACTCCACACGACGTAAGGCATGGAACCCAGAGTTGTTGGAAGCATCGGTGGAAGCCTACCATGCCAGCTTTATGTCAATCCACGGCTGGCCGCGCGAGGTGCTCGAAGGCAACCGTGATGCCATTGATCGCATCAATCAGAGAATGGGCTACCGCATCATGCCCGTTGCCATCACGTGGCCGGATACCATCCAGTCCGGGACACAGCAGGATCGCTACACCGAGTATCGCGACATGACTGCACACGGCGATTTAAGCCAAAGCTTTAAAGTGCAATGGTCCTGGACGAACAAAGGAGTCGCCCCCTGCTATCCCGGCGGTTACCCTGCCCTGACACTCAAAGATGATCAGGGTGGTATCGTATCTGTGCTGGTCGATGAGCAATTCAACCTGCGCGATCTGAAGGTAGGCCCGCCCGACGACGCACCGATCACCCAACTGGAAAGTGAATTCATCATCGGTCTGTATGCTCCCACGACACAGACTGGAACCTACGATCTGTATGTTTCCGTAGGACAACGCGACGGCACTCCGAGCATCGCACTGCCACTGGAGGGCCACGACGGTCAGCGCCGTTACAAAATCGGTCGCATCACTATCCAAGCTGAAAATTTAAAACAGTAAGAGTCACACCCTCTCAACAAACTCCACAGTCATGTTCAAGCCTCGCACACTCCTCAGCCTCGCGCTATTCCCACTGATTGCCTCCGCAGCCAATTGGTCGGACGGCAGCAAAATCCACACACTGCCCGACAGTCAGCTCACGGAAATTTCTACGTGGGAGAGCCGGGACGCCTTACCTGAGCGCCGCTGGTTGGGCACAGGCTTTTGGGGCAATCGTCTGCAGGACTGGAGTATTCGTGAAGGCCAACTAGTCTACACCAGCGCCCAGCTACGCATGCCAAAGACGATGCATAGCCTGCAATGGCGCAGCACCGACGCACATGCGGGCTTCCAACTTAAAACCCGCCTCACACTTCCCGCTGGTCAAGCCGACGGCTTCGCCGGCTTTCTGATCGGCGCCGGACAAGACCACCTCGATTGGCAAGCAGCCTCTCTCATTTCCGGCACTCCCGGCACCGGTGGCGGCCTCATGGCCACCATCGACTTCGGCGGCAACCATGCGCTGCGCATTCGTGACAATAACGACAACAGCGCGGGGCTCAAAGAGGCTCCAGTCTTTCCGAATCTGCAAATCACTCAGCCAGCGCAACGTCCTAAAAACGCGGCAGCGTTTGTGCTCAGCTTAGAAATCATTCCAACCGACGACGCGCACTGCACGCTGCGTCTCAGTTCCTGGAACAGCGATGAATCCCGCCTACTCAGCGCGGTCGAGCTCAGCGAAGTGTCCAGCGACCTACTACAAGGCAATCTCGCGCTCGTCGCCAACGGCGGCAAACGCGGGGCAGAGGTCAGTTTTGAAAACTGGCAGATCGGCGGCCCACGCCTAGCGCAGCACACAGAGCGCAGCTTCGGCCCGATTGCTGGCACACTCTATGCGCACAGCGCCGGCAAACTAAAAGTCGCCGTGCAGCTCATCCCGCAAGGCATGCACGGTCAGGCAGTGCCCGCAGACTTGATGGTTGGTATTCAGAAACAGGATACATCCGGCAACTGGCAGACACTGACATCGCCCACCGCCGTCAGCAGCGACGATTACCATACAGTCTTCACCATCGATAGTTGGGATAGTAGTCAAACGGCCGAACTGCGTGCCTGCTTCAAAGATCTCGACGGCACCGTCCACACCTATCCCTTTACCGTCATCCCCGAACCCGCAGCGGGCGAGCAAGTCGACATTGGCACCTTCTCCTGCTTTGGCTCAATGTCACAGTATGCACAGCGCCCCTTTAATGCCCCCAAGCCCGACGAAGTGCTGATCGGTCGATGGACTAAAGCCAACGTCTACCATCCCTACAAAGAGACTGTAACCAAAGCACAGCAGCAAGATGCCGACATCTTTTTCTTTACCGGCGATCAATTCTACGAAAACCGTCCCACCGCGCCGGACGGCGGCCCCAACCCGCTCGAAGACTACCTCTACAAATTCCTACTCTGGCATTGGGCCTTTCAAGACATCACCGCCAACTATCCCTGCATCCTGCAGACCGACGATCACGACGTCTTTCATGGCGACCTGTTTGGCGAAGATAAAATCGGCAACACACAGACCGACCAACACGGCGGCTATCAGCGCTCGCGTGCATTCGTCAACATGATCCACAAGACCATGACCAGCCAAAATCCGGACACGCTGGAACCCACCCCTAGCCCACGTTCCGGTCTCACGAATTACTACACCCGTTTCGAATATGGCGACGTCAGCTTCTTTGTATTGGAAGACCGAAAATTCAAAAAAGGCGCCAAGAGCGAAGACGCAGACTATCCCGAAACCTACCTCGGCGAGCTGCAACTGCAGCACCTGCGCGACTGGTGCGAAACCCCGATGCCTGGTAAACGTAAAGT
>JAQXBA010000100.1 GCA_029252625.1 Opitutia bacterium
ACGATCTTGGCGCTGTCGATGCTGGCGCAAGCCACGCACCGCGCACCCGCCTACCTTGATGCCATCATTGATCAACTCACCACCGAACTGAACGAAGACGGCTACATCGGCCCGATCCCTCCGGCAGGTGTGACCAATGAGCAATCCATGTCTGGCCACAGTTGGATGGTGCGCGGTCTGGTCGAATACATCAACTGGCAGCGCGAGCGCGACTCGCAACAGGCGGATAAAGCGCTTGGCGCACTCAAGAGCATCGTCACCAACCTCTTCATTCCACAGACAAGGAACTACGCCAACTATCCGATCGACGAGGAAACACGCTACGACGATCCAGCCTGGCAACTCTCCGCCAACATCGATCCGAACTGGCAGGAAGGCGGCCAAACCATGAAGCCCTGCCACGCTCCGGGCGAGTCTGACTGTGGCTGCGCCTTCATTGCGCTCGACGGAGCCACTGCCGCCTACGAACTGCTCGGCGGCGAGGAGCTCAAAGCTCTCATCGAAGCGATGATTGCGTCTTACGCGAAACTCCCGCGCGAAGAGATCTATGTGCAAACGCATGCCACCCTATCCGGCTTGCGCGGCATCCTGCGTTACTATCGTTGCACAGGTGACGCTCAACTACTGCAACTCGTCCGCGACACGTTCGAACTCTACAAGACCAAGGCCTGGACCGATCACTACGCAAACTACAACTGGTTCGGCATTCCCAGCTGGACAGAGCCCTGCGCGATCGTCGATTCATTCATCGTCTCGCAGGAGCTATGGGAATTCACAGGCGAAGCTGCCTACCTACAAGACGCGCACCACATTTTCTATAATGCGATCGCTCATGCGGGCCGTGAGAATGGTGCCTTTGGCACAGATCATTGCACTGGAGCCGACATGGACCCGCCGGAAGGTCTCAGTAAGCATGCCTGCTCTGCTCATGAGACCCCAATACAATTTGCGAGCTCACATACCTATGAAGTATTCTGGTGCTGCAACATGCGCGGTGGTGACGGACTATCCAGAGCGTATCAGTATTCACACTACACCGATGGCGACACCGTCACCTTCCCCTACTTCCACAGCAGTAAAGTCACTCTGGCACTCGATTCTGGCACGCTCAAGTTGCGCCAAGAAGCCAACTACCCAGCATCTGGAACCGTTCGCTTCACAGTCGAAGACAACACTGCAGGCAATATCAGCTTAAAGTTCTTTGCCCCCGAGGCATGGACTGCAGGCAAGCAGTCAACAGTGACACTCAATGGAACGCCGCTCGAAACAAGCTATGCAAACGGCTTCACGAGCATCAGCACAGCACTGAAATCCGGCGACGAAATTGTATTCGATTCACCGCTACAATTCTTCACTTTTGACAGCCACGAGTGTGTCAACAACTCCAAGCAACATTTCTCTTTCAGGCACGGGCCGATGATGCTAGCAGCCAAATCGAAGCTCGAAGGCGAAAAGTCCATCGCACCGACCCTCGAAATCGCCCGCGATGCGGAGATCAAACCACTGGGCAATGCCCGCTACGAAACGACGGATCGCACCGGAAACACAGTCCACCTGCAAGCCATGTGGGGCAAAGAAAACCTCGGCGGCCCTCTAGACAGTCTTCAAGTTCTGTTCGCTAAATAATTTCAACACTATGCCCCGCACTTCCCTGCTCTTCTTCTTAGCACTCGTCTGCACCGCACAAGCCGCCACCATTCGTCCACAGGACAACGGCGCGGCACTCGTCAATCCCGGCATGGGTTGGACGATGCATTTTTATTCCAATTTTGCTGCACACTTCGGCTCGAAAATGGAACCCAGCGATGCACTGGAAGCCTTCCCCGGCGAGTCCACGGTCTATCTGCGGGTGCCCTGGTCCTACCTTGAACCCAAAGAGGACGAATACAACTGGGCCCTGTTTGATACCCCCGCTCAACGTTGGATCGCAGCCGGCAAAAAGGTCGCGCTCCGTGTCAGTGCTTCTGACAACTGGATCCCCTACTCCACACCAGAATGGGTGCACAAAGCCGGCGCCGAAGGTGTCTGGTATGACATTGGCAAAGGCCCGCATGCCGACGGAAAATCCTGGGATCCTGTGTTCGATGATCCGACCTTTCTCTTTCACCTCAAAGATTTCCTCAAAGCGATGAGTGAGCGCTACGACGGCAATCCCGACATTGCCTTCATTGATGTCGGCACTTACGGGCTCTGGGGCGAGGCGCATTCTCACATGTCCAGCAGACCCACCGAAGAAGAGCACAACCGTTACGTCAAACTGCACATCGACCTGCACAAAGAGTATTTCCCGAATACCCAGCTCGTCATCAGCGACGATGTCGTCGGCCACGACCTACCTGGCAAAAAATTCCCTCTCAGCGAATATGCCCGCGAGCGTGATGTCACCATCCGCGACGACAGTATTCTGGTTCAGCCTGGTAAGCATGCTTGGCGTCACGACGAGATGGCGCAGGTTTTCTGGCCCGATCTGCCGGTCATTTTGGAGCACGGTCACTATGGCGAACGTGCCAAGCGCGGCGCCTGGGACCCGGAGCTCTTGCTCAAATCCGTCGAGGATTACCACGCCAGCTATATGTCGATTCACTGGTGGCCGCACCGCTTCCTACGCGAAAACCGGGCCATCATTGACCGCATCAATCAACGTATGGGCTATCGCCTACAACTCAAAGAGCTCACCTGGCCGGACTCGATCACACGTGGTAAAGCCTTCGAAGTGCAATCGATCTGGGCCAATGCCGGCGTCGCCCCACTGTATGACGACGCCTTTATGACACTGACCATTAAGGATGCCAAAGGCGGGCTGGTCGCGGTGCTCTCCGAGGAGCATCTCAATATGCGCACCCTCGCAGTCGGGTCGCTCGACGAAGCTCCCACGACTGCTCAGCGTTCCAAGTTCACCGTCGGCTACATCGCTCCCACCACCCTCGCGGGCGATTATGACCTCTATGTGTCTGTGGGACGACGCGACGGCACACCAGTGATCGCGCTACCACTCGATGGCGACGATGGCCAGCGCCGCTACAAGCTTGGGCGTATCAGCATTCAAGCCGAGGACTTCCCCGGTCAATACTTCCCAGTCGAACCCATTGAGGCGCATCATCAAGTGCCGCATGATCGCCCCGATGCTTAAAATGCCAGCTTTTTGTATTTCCGTAGCGTGCAGTATCACGCCACGAAGGAAAGCTCGAATGCGATATAATACGGAAAGCGACCAACACGGCGGATATAAGCGCTCGCGTGCATTCGTCAACATGATCCACAAGACCATGACCAGCCAGGATCCGGACACGCTAGAACCCACCCCCAGCCCACGTTCCGGTCTCACGAATTACTACACGAGTTTTGACTATGGCGATGTCAGCTTTTTCGTATTGGAAGACCGCAAATTCAAAAAAGGCGCCAAGAGCGAAGACGCAGACTATCCCGAAACCTACCTCGGCGAGCTGCAACTGCAGCACCTGCGCGACTGGTGCGAAACCCCGATGCCTGGTAAACGTAAAGT
>JAQXBA010000111.1 GCA_029252625.1 Opitutia bacterium
GATGGGCACCAATGGAAGGTCAAGATTGAGTACGCGGATGGGCTATTGATCGAAGCCAGCGGCGGCAACGCGTATCCAGTCGTTCTCGACCTCGACTACACGGTCTACGGTAAGCAATCGCTGGACTGGCTACTCTTTACCTGTGCGGTGACGTGGTTGACGGACGGTCGCTGGAACCGCACGCACTCGTGTTGAAAGGTATGAAGGGTAAAATGGGCTCATGGCGTACTTCTTATAATCCACCTACTAGAATGATGTATACTAGAGGGAGTCTCGGCCTCTCCTCACTCGATAACCACAGTGCGGCCGTCTTTCTCCCCATGCTGATCTTCCATGCTGATCTTCCCATGCTGACCATTGGGGAACGGTATTTAATTTAAACGTTCGACCCCTTTATTACTTCTTCACTTTCATTCCCCACGCTGCAGACTCCGCGGTTCATGCAATTTACCCGCCAGCGCTTCCCTTCTTTTAAACCGAAATTTGCCGACAAGGTGCGCTGGCGGATGGCGCAGGATCGCAACACGCTATTTCTGACAATTCAGGATAAATACAAGGTGCGTGATTATGCAACCGAGCGCTCGGTAGCGACAGCGAAGCTTCTGCTTGTCACCCAAGACCCGCAAACGATCCCCTTTGAGACGTTGCCCGAAAGTTACTTCGTCAAAGCAAGCCATGGTTGTGGCTGGAACATCTTGTGCCTACATGGGGAGTTCTACTATTTCAAGAGCGGCAATGACATCGTCGATGCCGACGGCAGTTTGGTGCACTCCAACGCAAGCAAGGAGCATCAGCTCACCCAAGCCGAAGTCGTCACACTCTGCACCGAATGGATGCAACAAACACACCGCAGCGACGAATGGGCGTATCAACATATAGAGCCCCACATCATCGTCGAAGCACTGTTAACTCCGAAGGATGATACCGAGCTCAAAGACTATCGTATGTATACCTTTGATGGTGTGGTGCAGGCGATCAACATCGGGTCGGCCCGCTACCGAAGAGATGCGCACAACATCTTCTTCGACCGCGACTGGAACGAATTTATCCTGACTCGCTATCAGGAAGCACCCCCAGAGCACAGGCCTAAGCGCCCGGAACGCCTCGATGCCATGCTGGCTGCTGCGGAACGCTTGGGGGCAGGACTAGATTTCATCCGAATAGACCTCTACGACACGACCGATGGCATCGTGCTGGGCGAGATGACGATCTATCCACAGGGCGGTAGCAGTAAGAGCCCGACGACTTGCCCCGCGTTCAACCAATGGCTCGGCGACCAATGGCAACTAGGCTGGCGCAAGAGTTGGCAAGCCCTCCGAGCCAGGCACAACAAGCGACGACTGCAACGACAGCGTCGTAATGACTAAATCGCGGGGTAAACCCCAATGCCGTTGCATAATTCAAGTTTCTGATCTTGGAGTTGGGCTTTCTACAGTCAGCTCAGTGGTTGAGACTAAGCGATGTGAATTCGTAGTGTCGTTGCTTGCAACGGCCTCCGGGCAATGCCCCCCAGCAGAGGGGCCGGCGCAAGCGCCGACGCTACGAATAATCCTTCAACGCTTTTATTGATCTGAGACAGCTTAGGGGGCGAAATAGGGGCATGGCGTACTTCTTATAATCCACC
>JAQXBA010000108.1 GCA_029252625.1 Opitutia bacterium
TACGGCACCAGAACCTAAATCTGGCGTGTCTGCCAATTTCACCACCCGAGCAGAAAAAAGCATAAAAAGTATGTATGTGGTCTCTGCGGACCATGATGTCAATTCTGCTGATTGGTAAAGTTAACCGCTTTGCTTAAACGACTAACTGATTGTCAGCCAGAAACAAAAAACAACGCAAAATTGAAGATGCTGTAGTGGCTTCTAGTTTGAGGCTTGTCAATATCTGCTTCAAAAGAATTTCCTTTTTCACGAGACAATTAACGATCGCATCAAGACAACTGTTGGAGCGCGAGAAAGGGCAGCGGATAGCTCTAGCGGAAAATACGATTCAGGCGCAGGGCTTTAGCGTTGTCACCACGACTGCCAAGGTAGTAAACGATCTACACTTCGATAGGGCCTAAGTGTACCATCGAGGTTGATCCGATAAGAAAACAATCCACGATGGTTAAATGCTGCAGATTGGCTAGCTCGCCCTTGATTACAAATCGATGAGCGAGCGACAGGAGTGAGCATGGAAGTCACTGATTCGCGGATTGGTCGATTCGGGTGCGATCCAGAACACCAGTCATCCCGTGCAGCTTGGGACTAGAATGGTTACAAGGTAATGAGCGTCATCTTGCTAGCATAGGGTACAAGGGGCCTTGCTGTACTGACTTTGCCGTAAAGGACAAGTGGCCCATTAGTTATCTATCGCTGCGATGACATCTTCGACCCGCTGAGCGGATTTAATCTGCTTGCGGCGGCGATCTGAGCGGCAGCATTTGGCGATTTCAGCCAAAGTAGAGAGGTGCCCTTGAGTGTCGCCTTTCGGGCTGAGCAGGAAGAAGACAAAATCGATCGCCTCCGACTGACCAACTATTTCAAGGCCCTTGGGTAATGTCGCAACAAAGCAGATACGATGGTTCAGCTCAGCACTATAGACGTGCGGAATGGCGATACCGTGACCAAGGAAGGCCGGGAAAGTTTCACCTTGCACACTGAGGTCCTCTAGGATCACCTCTGCGGAAATCCCTTCGATGGCTTCGGCCGTAAACTGTGCCAGTTTTTGATAGAGTTGCTCAAGAGTCTGACACTCGATGGAGAGATGACCACCACTATGAAGCGCACGCAGCAGGAAGCCCTCAGCGCGACGCAAGCAGATCACTTCATCGTCTTGCTTGACCATCTCCTTGAGAGCGATGTCTTGCGGTACAGCTTTGAGCTGCTTGCCGCGACGAATAAAAAGAGGGTGCCAATCGCCCGAGGGGAGTGTCATACCATCCGCCCATCTGACAGATTCGAAACTACTTTCCTCCTGTAGCAATTCGCTGCCGATCACAGCAGGACGAGATAGATCGCCGAACACCGAGAGCCCAGTAAGCTGGTCTTCATTGGTCGGACTATTTGTCGGGATCCAACCGAAAACTTTCTCATTATCAAGCTCATGTGCCCAGCGCTGCATGAGAAGTTGGTTCAGCTCAACATTGTCAGTCAAGGCTAACACGTAGCCAGTACCAAACAGTGCTTGTTCCTGTTCATACAGCTTTTCTGCTTCCATGCCATCGCAATGCAATGCAGGTATGCCTTCCTTTTTAGCGAGAGTTATATTACGGGCATTGGTATCTAGCAGCATGACATGCTGCTCATCCTCACGTATTAATTGACGCGCGAGTTCGCGGCCAAAGTGATGTGCGCCAATAATGATCCAGTCGTTCGGTGCCGGGCGTTGCACTCGGAGCACTTTTGCAACGAGCCCCGCTGAAAGCCCCTGAATTAAGACGGTCGCACAAATAATGGAATACACGAAAGACTCCATCAGCGCCGCGTCCGCGATGTCGCCTTTCGCCTGTAGTGACAGGGCAAATAACGAAGCCATCGACGCCGCCACGACCCCTCGTGGCGCTACCCAACTGAGCAGCGCTTTCTCGCGGATATTTAGCGTCGTTCCCCAGGAAGAGAGGGCGATGCTAATCGGGCGAATTAACAAGATCACCGAACATAATACCCAGCCACCGCCGGCGGTGAAAAAATTGATGAACTGCTGGAGCTCAAGACGAGCGACCAATAATAAGAATAGTAGTCCGATGAGTAAATCAACGATCTCAGCTTTGAAGGCTTTGACCTCGCGCAATTGCCGCGGCTTGTTGAGTCCCACGATTAGTCCAGCAATGGTGACGGCAAGCAGACCTGCTTCCGGCTTGATCAATTCGGTCGCACCGAAGATGAGCATTGCACTAGCCAGGGCAAAGGCATTCACAATGTTATCTGGGACCC
>JAQXBA010000109.1 GCA_029252625.1 Opitutia bacterium
TTTTTTTTGCTTCCGCTAAACAATACACACACCTGCTCGTATGCCCATAAAGAGTGCGCTACATCTGGTAAATAAAGATGGGCAACTAACGATCATAACGTGATTTATACGTGCCGTTCAAGACGGAACGTCTGCCCCTAAAAGCACAGTGTCAAACCAACTGACTCGCTGTTTCAAATCCCGCCGCATGCATTTTACTGCGTAAAAATGGGGTGGCTAACGGGATTCGAACCCGCGACCCCCGGCACCACAAGCCGGTGCTCTAACCAACTGAGCTATAGCCACCATATGGAGAAATGCGCATGGCGCTCATCCCTAATGAAGAGCCGATATGCTCTTCCTGATCGCCCACTTGTCAATAGTCCATATGAGGATTGTTATCTTTTTTTCAATCAACTGAAAATTTGATCTACAGGGACCTTAACCGCCCCTCGATTCCTGGCAGCCAAGTCCTAGTTTGTGACTAGAATCGATACTCGGCTCGTACCATAAATCCTCAGCTCGAATACAGCGTTGGCACTAAACATACTCTGCCAATATGCATAATTAAATGCCTTTGTGCACTTGCAAGCACTTGCCAGTAATCCGATAAATACTCATAACTCCTCAAGTTGCTCAAACAATGGAGCTGAATTAGAATATTTTTTATATGAAAACGGTACTTTTCGACTTAGACGGCACACTGATTGACCATTTTACCACCATTTATCGTAGCGTCGTATTTACACAAAAGCAGCTCGACTTGCCTGAGTCAGACTATGATACCGTGCGAGCGACCGTCGGTGGCTCTGCGCCAGTGACTCTGGGTAAATTGCTCGGTGAAGCATATGTTGAGACCGCACTGCCGATATTCCAAAGTCACTTTGAACAAATAATGTTTGAGGACCTGATTGCATTGCCGGGATCGAATTGGATACTCCACGAACTGAAACAACGCGGTTACCAGCTCGCTGTTTTTACCAATAAAAATGGTAATCAATCGCGCACAATTTTAGACTTTCTTGGACAGGCCCAATACCTAGATGCGATTATCGGTACCGGAGACAGCCCTCACCGCAAGCCCGATCCAGAGTTCACTGCCCATGCACTTGAATGCTTAACGGCGTCCTCTGAAGATACCATTCTCATCGGCGATTCGCCCTATGACTTTGCCGCAGCAGAAGCGGGCCAACTCAAAACTTACCTCGTCGCGACAGGCAGTCATACCAAAGCTGAATTGTCTGCGGCAACACAGGCAGCCGCAATCTACGCAGACCTATACGAGCTTGGAGCCGCGCTGTTCAGTCTCACCCCCCAAACCACTAGAGTCTAGATGCCACTTACTCCGACTCTCCCCCTCCCAAAGGCAATCCTTTGGGATATGGACGGCACTTTGATCGACCAAACAGCTGCGATCATTCGCGCATACGGCGACGTCATCGAATCAATGGGCGGTGGTATTCCCGACCCCGAAGTGATACGTCGAAGCCTCGGTGGGCCGATGGCATCGACCATGGCGCTGTTTATTGATGACGCAGGCTTAGACCAAGCAGCCAAACGCTTTCGAATACGCTTCCCGGAGATTATGTTCGATGGTTTGATTGTCTTAGCTGGCGGACTGGAGCTGATCGAAAGCGCCCATAAGGCACATATCGCGCAAGCCATCTTGACCAATAAACACGGTGACACCGCTCGCAAAGTCAGCGAATATGTCGGCTTCTCCAAATACATACCCATCTGCATCGGCAACTCAGACACGGATTGGCACAAGCCACAGGTAGAACTGACGCGCTATGTATTGGAGCAAATCAACGCCTCCGCTCAAGGTACTTGCATGATCGGCGACTCACCAACTGATATCGAAACTGCTCACAATGCGGGGCTCCCCTGCTACTGTATCGCCACTGGCGCACATAGCACCGCCGAGTTGTTCGCGGCTGGAGCTGAAGCAGCCTTCAACAATCTCGTCGAACTGAAGGCAGCTTTTGGTTTGTAACACAAGTAGAGTTAGCTCAATCGATACGCGAAACAGTCTCAATTTTCACCTTATCAGAGGCGATAGCGTTGGCTTTTAAATAACCGCGAAACGCCATGCTCGGCATGACCAGCGAGCGTCGCCCAAGGATTGATCCAGGATTCAACACCGAATGACAGCCTACCTCCGCAGCATCACCGACGAGTGCCCCAAGTTTACGCAGTCCAGAACCACAGCGCGAACCATCTGGCAACTGTACAGACACTTCGGATTGATCTAAGCGTAAGTTCGAACACGTGACTCCAGCGGCCAAGTGCACTTTATTACCGAGCACACTGTCGCCAACATAACTAAAATGAGGCACCTGCACCCCGTCTAGCAGCAGGCAGTTTTTAAATTCACAAGAGTTACCCAGCACACAATTTGCACCCGCAATCACGAATCCACGAATATAAACGCCTGGTCGCAACACACAGTCCTCGCCAATGTAAGCAGGGCCAGTGATCGAACCAAATGGCGGCAACTTAACTGATGGATGAATAAAAACCTGCCCTTCTACGTGTAGCCCAGGGGGTATCTCGCCTTGGAACGAATCAAACTGGAACGCGTCCAGTGCCTGAGCAATCAGCGGCACCCACTGCCACGGAGCCAGATCGGCGGTGAAGACTCGATAAAATGGCAAAGATTCGGGAAAATCAAACAGGTCATGAGCTTTAAGCATACGAAAAATTGAACCATTTACAGGCTTCAGCGCGAACTTAAAAAATGCTTACAATTCAGGTTTGTTTTAAGAAACAAAGGGAGTAAGTTATCGAAATCATCTACTTAAAACCAACACCTAGTGCACGACGTTAAAGAAAAACCACGTATGGTCGAACGGGCCATGCTCATCGGCATCACCCTTCCCAAGGAGGACAATGACACCACACGCAGCCTGCTAGATGAGCTTCGTGAACTCGTCACCACTCTTGGCATCGGCATACAACACGAAGTACAACTCTCGATCCGTAAGCCCCAAGCAAAATTCCTGCTTGGAACAGGCAAGGCGAAAGAGATGATCGAAGAGGCGAAAGCGCACAATTGCGACGTCATCGTTTTTGATAACGAGCTCACCCCCGCACAGCAGCGGAACTGGGAGCAAGCGGCGGAGGACAAGATCTTGGTCATCGATCGCCAAGAGGTGATTCTCGATATTTTCGGTAAGCGCGCGCAAACCAAAGAGGCTGTTTTGCAAGTGGAATTGGCACGTCTCGAGTACAATTTACCACGCTTGAAAAGCGCATGGACGCATTTAAGTCGTCAACGTGGTGGCGGCTCGACGCAACGAGATGCCGGCGAGACGCAGCAAGAGCTGGATCAACGGATGGTACGTACACAAATTACACGGGTGAAACGCGAGCTCGAAAGCGTAATCCAGCATCGCCATGTGCAACGCAAAAAGCGCATGACCGTCCCTGTTCCGACCTGCGCAATCGTCGGCTACACCAATGCCGGAAAATCTTCGTTGCTCAACAAGCTAACTAACTCGGACATTCTCGTCGAAGACAAACTGTTCGCCACACTCGACCCCACCTCGCGTCGTTGCCCGTTACCTAGTGGACAGCCTCTAATTATAACCGACACGGTCGGCTTTGTGCGCAATTTACCACACCGCCTAGTCAATGCGTTTAAAGCGACTTTAGAGGAGGCGGTCGTCTCAAACTTTTTGATTCATGTACTAGATGTTAACAGCCCAGAAATCGAATCCCATGCAGAAACCACTCTTTCTGTACTCAATGGATTGGGTGCCGATGAAAAGAGAATCATTATGGTCTTCAACAAAATCGACGACCTGTGGAGTGAAGATATACGCCTGACCTTGTCTTTCAGGTATCCGGAAGCACTCTTTGTTAGCGCGCATTCGGGCGAAGGTATTCCAGAATTACTGGAGAGGATTGAGGCCATTGTCGAAAGCGACTTTGCGCAACTACGCTTACTGATACCGCATGACCGTTATGATCTGGTCGCTCGCCTGCACCGCGAAGGCGGCGTGCGTAAAGAAGAGCCAAGGGATGAGGGCACCTACATCGTCGGCTCTGTCCCCGAGCGTATGTTATCAGCACTGCACCCTTTCCTGCTCAGCAAAGACGATTCCTAAGCTCTAAAATTATCGACTATCTTCCATCTTTTGCACCAATCAAAATTGAGGTACTTTGCTTCTAGGCATGACATGACCAATATAACAAAAAAAGTAAATTCATAATACCGCACTGCGTCGCACTCTTGAAATAATTGATTAAAATAAAATTATGAACGTATCCGATCACACCACCACTCACAACAACAACTCGCTAATTGTCATCCTATGGGGATTGATCTTCGCGAAATGCTTTGCACTAGAATACTTCGTACAAGTTTATGCAGTGCCAATTAATTCAGCCCTTTACATATGGACCCTCACACTCTCCATGGCTACTATTGCAACTTTCGTGTTTCTGCGATTAAAGATCCAAAAAGCAAGTTTGCAACAAAGCCTGCAGCTTAATTTACTCACTTGGGGTTCATCTGTAATCGCAATGCTCATCTCTATTGTCGTGGTGTTCACGACACAAAGTATCAATCCGTATAGTATTCCATCCCTACTGGCTGTTTTCCTTGGTGCTAGCTACCTGGTTCAAAGCCGATTAAATAGGACTCTATGCGACACGCTCAGCGGTAGCGGTTGGTTAATTGGAGCTGGGATTCTCTTTGCACAAAGTGCGGTTGAAAGCCTAATGCTGTTCGCTTTTTTAATACTCGCGCTATCAGTTCTCCCAGTTGTAATTAAAATGATCCGTCCGAAGCAAACAGGGCAACAGGCAAGTTGCCACTAATCGATGCCACTGAATACGCGCCGGAATACGTAATTCGCCTCGCACCAGAAAAGTAGCTGGACGCTCGTGGCAGCATGTTCAAGCTTCAGTAAATATGTCTACCGATCTCGATCCAATCTATGAGGAACTCAAGCGCTTACAGCTTGAAGGAATGGATCGTATCTTCATCGAAGACAGCACAATGGCATTACTAGCACCCGTTGCGACTCCAGAGGCACAGCCAATCGAACCGCCTGTATCTACCATTGATCTGCAAGCCGCAATGAATTCTGGACATACGCCCAACGCAGCAGTTGCAAAAAAGGGAACAACACGGATAAAAACTGCACCCACAACCACGCCACTCCCGAATGCCCCAACCGTCGAACTGCCAGAAGGCAATGCAGCGGCACAAATGCAATGGCTACAACAGCAGGTGGAGAACTCACCGGTATGCAAGGAGCGGCTGCGGCAAGACGAAAAAGTCGTCTTTGGCGAAGGCGCCCTCACTGCAGATATATTTTATTGTGGCGAGGCGCCTAGCGAGGAAGAAGCAGCAGTTGGCAGACCGTTCCAAGGAAAGTCCGGTGAACTCTTAAACAAAATATTAAGCGCCATGGGTCTCTCGCGTGAAACGGTTTATATGACCAACCTCCTAAAGTGGCGCCCGGAACACGATAAGCCCTACGGCAATCGCCCACCCACTCAGGACGAAATGGAATTTTGCCTGCCATACCTGAAGGCTCAACTCGAAATTGTGCAACCGAAAGTCATCATTGGGCTTGGCAATGCGACTGCGCTTGGCTTGTTGGGAGCAGATCCCAAACGTAAGATGGCCGCAATCCGTGGTACATGGCAGACTTTTGAAAATATCCCACTCATCTTCACTTTTCAACCCTCGTACTTGCTGTTCAATGATACTATGAAGACTAAACGCATGGCATGGGAAGATATGTTGAAAGCCATGGAAAAAGTCGGCTTGCCAGTCAGCGAAAAGCAGCAGCGTTTCTTCCTGCCGAAATAACCGTACGCTCAACGTACCTTCGACAAAAAAAGGCCGCAGTCACCTGCAGCCTTTTTGCAATTAGAAGATTTTTGCGACTATCCCCCAGCAGCACCGGACACTTGCTGCCCTTGCTGGAAAATCAAGTGCTCGTCGTGTACATCAACTTGAATGACTTCACCCTCCTTGATTTCACCTCCAAGAATGGCTTCAGCCAAAGAATCTTCAAGATGACGCTCAATCGCACGACGTAATGGACGGGCACCATATTTCACATCGTATCCCATTTCGATTAGGAATGTCTTTGCTGCTTCAGAAAAATCAAATACCAAGCCTTGAGGCTTTAAACGACTCGATACATTACGCAATTCAAGCTCGACGATTGCCTTCATATCCTCACGCCCAAGTGATTTAAAAATCACTAATTCATTCAAGCGATTCAAAAACTCAGGTTTAAAAACACGCTTGGTCTCATCGAGTATCTTCTCACGAACTTTCTCGTATTCATTCTCAGCATTATCCTCAATGCCAAAGCCCATTGAGGTATTACGTTGAAGAATTTCAGCTCCCACATTCGAGGTCATAATTAAAATCGTGTTACGAAAATCGATCTTACGTCCGAGACTGTCAGTGAGCCGCCCTTCTTCGAGCACCTGCAAGAGCAACTGCACCACGTCTGGGTGGGCCTTCTCGATTTCGTCAAACAACACCACCGAATATGGCTTGCGTCGAACTGCTTCTGTCAACTGACCGCCCTCTTCGTAACCCACGTAGCCTGGGGGTGAACCCACTAAACGCGAGACTGCAAACTTTTCCATATATTCAGACATATCAATCTGGATAATGGCATCTTGATTACCAAACATCTCATCAGCTAACACTTTTGCTAGTAAAGTTTTACCAACACCAGTGGGTCCAAGAAACATAAATGAACCGATCGGACGGCGGGGGTCTTTTAAGTCAGCACGAGAGCGACGAAGCGCCTTGGAGACAACTTCCGTCGCTATATTTTGGCCAATGACCTCATTTTGTAAATGACTCTCGAGCTTGAGTAACTTTTTGCTTTCTTTCTGCTCCATACGTGACAGCGGTATACCCGTCCACGCAGCGACCACTTCGAGCATGTCATCTTCGTCGACCACGATTTTGGTCTCTTCACGGCTCTTCTTCCACTCCTCTATAATGTCGACTTGTTTTTGACGTAATTGCTTTTCTTCGTCGCGGAATTTAGCGGCCTCCTCGAAGTGCTGTCCACTAATTGCACCCTCTTTCTTAGCGCAGACATCTTCAATCGTGGCATTCATCTCCTCGATTTCAGGGGGACGCTTCAGCGACTCGATACGTGCCCGCGCACCTGCTTCGTCCAAGATGTCAATCGCTTTATCAGGTAGGAAACGAGCAGTAATGTATCGTTCAGATAATTTAGTTGCTACCTCCAGCGCACCATCAGTGAACTTCACTTTGTGGTGATCTTCATATTTGCTGCGGATGCCCTTTAAGATTAAAATCGTATCTTCGACAGAAGGAGCGTCGACCTTGACCGACTGAAAGCGGCGATCCAAGGCACTATCTTTTTCAATGTATTTACGGTATTCCGCAAGGGTGGTAGCACCGATGCACTGCAACTCGCCACGGCTCAGTGCAGGTTTAAAGATGTTCGAGGCATCCATTGCGCCTTCGGCAGCACCTGCACCCACAATCGTATGCAGCTCATCAATGAAAATAATCACATTCTTGGCGCGACGAATCTCATCCATCACTGCTTTGATACGCTCTTCAAACTGGCCACGATACTTCGTGCCAGCTACCATAAGTGCCAAATCCAATGTAATCACACGCTTATCAACTAAGATTTCCGGAACAACACCAGAAGCAATTTCTAGCGCCAGACCCTCAACAATTGCAGTCTTACCTACGCCCGCTTCACCGATAAGAACTGGATTACTCTTGGTGCGACGGCACAGGATCTGAACCACACGGCGGATCTCATCCTTTCGGCCGACAACTGGATCGAGTTCGCCCTTCTTTGCCATCTGAGTCAAATCGCGACCAAAGGCTTTCAGCGCAGGAGTTTTCGATTCTTTTTTCTCATCCGATGCGCCTGGGCCAGCGGCAGCTTCTTCTGGCTCTCCAGAGAAATTTGGGTCGAGTTCTGAAAGAATCTCATTGCGGCAGCGTTCAATATCAACTTCAAGTGATTTAAGCACACGTGCAGCAACACCCTCGCCTTCACGCAACAAACCGAGCAAAATGTGCTCGGTGCCGACATACGAATGATTGAGGGCCTTGGCTTCTTTACCGGCTAGGGCCAACACCTTTTTAACCCGAGGCGTGTATGGAATATTTCCAGAAGGTTTACTTTCTGGTCCCGTGCCAACTTGTTTTTCAACTGCAGCGCGCACGGTTTGTAAGTCGAGACCCATTTTTTGAAGTACGTTCACGGCAACCCCTTGTCCTAGGTTGATTAAGCCTAACAATAAGTGTTCGGTGCCCACGTAATTGTGGTGAAAGCGGTCCGCTTCCTTTCGAGCCAACGCAAGCACTTGCTGAGCTCGCGGTGTAAAGTTATTCATTGGTTCCATAGTAATATCGTTTGCTAATGGTTACTCCTAATCTTGCAACTTGTCAAAAGCTAGAGCCGGTAGATTTGAAAATACTTGCCGAAGTTTATCTGCACGCGCAATATCGCGAGCTTCGGGTGCAATCCCCTCCTGCGCAGCATACTGCACATGCCCTGGCTGGCTCTCAATCACGAGTCGATCAACATCAGCACGATTCGCTTCGGGCAACATGCCGAAGTCGACTGCTAAGCGAATAAATGAAAGTAAATTCAGCGCTTCGTCCGAAGCGATGACATGTGTATTCTGCAGAACACCAAAAGCTCGGCCAATTTGATCGAGCAACTTTGCACGGTTTTCTTCGAGATACATAAAGCGGGCGTTCAATTCATGATCGATCACCGTCTTAAGCACATTCGCGAGACTTTCCAAAATTTCGGATTCACTTTCGCCTAAAGTCTGTTGATTTGAAATCTGAAAAATGTGACCACTGGCATCCGAGCCTTCACCGAAGAGGCCACGCACCGTAATTCCTAATTGGCTGACCGCACGAATCACACGCTCCATCTGGCCAGAGACCACCAGCCCCGGTAAATGCATCATCACTGACGCACGTAATCCGGTGCCCAAGTTTGTGGGACAGGCTGTTAAATAGCCAAAATCCTCAGAAAAAGCCACGTCGATGGTCTTTTCCAACTCTGAATCAAACATATCGATCAACTTCCAGACTGATTTCAAATTGAAGCCTGCCTTCAAAAACTGAATTCGCAGATGATCCTCCTCGTTTATCATGACCGAGCAGGTCTGGTCCTTATTAATGTAAACTCCAGTGCCTGCTTCGCCGTCGCACAGTTCTCGACTAATCAGGTGACGCTCGACAAGCACTTGCTTCTCTAAAGCAGATAAATCTGCGATGTCAAAAAAGCTACCCTTGGTCATTTGCGGCAGTGCTCTCAGTTGATCCGCACAACGGGTAAGTACATCGCGGCGCTGCAAGACATCCGCATGCTCTGGAAATGGCTGACCGACGAGGTTTCTCGCTAATCGAATCCGAGTGCTAAGCACAACTGGAGCCGCCTTCTTAACTGCCTGCGTCAATTCGGCACGCTCATCATTGATGAGTGATTCGATCATTGTGGAGAGACCTCCAACTCTTCTGCTTCTTTGAACACTTTGATTTGATCGCGAAATTTAGCAGCGTCTTCGTAGGCTTCCTCGGCAACAGCACGTGCTAGCGAATCCATTAGCTTCTTTAACTGCATTTGACTCGATTGACGACTCAACGAGTTCGTAGGCACCTTACCCTTGTGCGCAGTGCCCGCATGCATATCTTCAAGCACTGGAAAGACCAATGATCTAAAGACCTCATAGCAAGCCGAACACCCCAAGCGGCCCGTACGCCGGAAGTCCGCGGACTCCTGCCCACAGCTATGGCACACCATCTGTGTTTCGCCAGAGACAGGCGTGAGCGGTGTCTTCGACATCAAGTCTGCCAAAGAAAAGCCTTCAGGGTCTGTGACACCCTTCTTTTGGGCACAAGATTCACAGAGATCCACTTTATGGATCTTGCTGTTAACGATCTGCGTCAGGTGCACGGTGGCCTCCTGATCGCAAATGCTGCATTTTAAATTCTCAGCCATATCACATAAAGTATAAAAGTCAGTTTATTTGGCAAAGCGAAAACCACAATTCAAGGTGATCATTTGAGCTTTATCAAGAGGTTTACGAGCTTTTGACAGTCGCCAACTAAGGATATGCCAAGCAACCAAGAAAATACTTGAGCAAGGCTACAATCACCAGAATTAACCTTTGCCACGCACATTAAAGCATGGTGCCCTCGACCGTAACACGGCTTTTGAAACTCTCGAGGAATTTCGCTGTGAATGGGCCAGGCTTACCATTGCCAATTACGCGCGCATCAATCTCAACGA
This sequence comes from Opitutia bacterium, assembly GCA_029252625.1. Taxonomy (GTDB): domain Bacteria; phylum Verrucomicrobiota; class Verrucomicrobiia; order Opitutales; family Coraliomargaritaceae; genus Lentimonas. The sequence goes on from JAQXBA010000109.1 coordinate 10,278, forward strand.
TTGGCACGATCTCGGCTGCCGTCCCAGTCAAAAACACTTCCTCTGCAACCCAGACATCGTAGCGAGTCATATTCGCCTCGCGCCAAGGTATACCCAGCTCATCAGCAATCGCCAATGCAGTATCACGAGTAATGCCCTTCAAGGCACCGGAACTCGCAGCTGGTGTAATCAACTCGCCCTTGTGCACGATAAAGATGTTATCACCAGTGCACTCCGCAATATAGCCTTGGTCGTTGAGCATGATTGCCTCATGATAGCCAAGGTGCTGTGCTTCAATTTTAGCCAGAATATTGTTCAGGTAGTTGAGCGACTTCACTGCTGGCGGCAGCGCCGAAGGATTACAACGACGCGTCGGCACGGTGATAATTTTGAGGCCATTGTCGTAAAACTCCTGAGGATACAATTGGATCGTATCAGCAATGATTATTAGTTGAGGTTCGTTGCAGTTCTTGATCGAAAGTCCAAGACTGCCGACACCACGCGTCACGACCAAACGAATATAGCCATTTTTCAGACCATTCGCACGGCAAGTCTCGCACAACGCATCCGAGATCTCTTGGCGCGTCCATGGTAATTCGAGCATGATCGCTTTGGCGGAATACTCTAAACGCTCCAAATGCTCATCGAGCTTGAAGACACAGCCATCATAGAGGCGAATACCTTCAAAAATTCCATCACCATAGAGCAACCCATGATCGAAAACCGAGACTGTCGCCTCGCTAGCATCGACCAACTTATCATTCATATAAATCTTCATAAACACTGGAATGATGAAGGCGGATTTCGTTTTGTCTAGCCTGCATCACCTACCAAATGCGAGTTCGTCTAAAAAATTTAACTGCGCTGGAAATATGAAGTTAATGCTAACCAGTCCGTGTAAGCGGTACGAACTCTCTGAGAATTCGCAGGTATCACGACATTTGCGAGTATCGATACTGGTTTTTATCGATCAAATTGATTGTATCGCTGAACAGTATTTCATTTGCGCAAAGACCGAGCAGACGGTATCAACTCAATACGCACCGTCGTTGTAGCATTTTACTTGCGCATTCAGCGCGGAAACAGAATGACAACAGCCTGCCTGATTTGAATGGTGCTGCTGTTGTTTCAGTTGGGTTTACGGATCCAGTACTCACAAAAGCTCCAGCCATAACGACAAGAGCTTTTGTGCAAAACATTGCGTGCTTTATGCGACGCGTTCGACGATCAGTAGTGGTGGATTCGGCCGCTTCGGAGCGAGGCGATAAGCTGTCTTGAGGTATTCAAGTGCTTCTTCCATCTTAGCTTCGTCATTATAGTGAATCATCATCAACGGTTCACCTTGCTTAACCTGCGTGCCGACCTTCTTAATTTCAGAAACACCGACAGCAGGATCGTATTTACCGTTCTTCTTCATTGCTAACTTTTGCACGCCTTCGGCAATCAGACCAGCATTGATAGTGTGCACATAGCCGCGTTTAGGGGCAGGTAACTTACGAACATGCTTCGCTGTGGGAAATTTATCCGGATCATCGATCACAGAGATATCACCACCCTGCGCCTCGATCATATCTTTAAATTTCTGCAGCGCAGAACCATCTTTAAGATGGCGTTGTACAGTCTGCTTTGCAGAGAGTGTCGAACCCGCAACACCAGCGAGACGCACAATTTCCATACCGAGCTTGAGCACCAATTCTTGCAGATCCTCCGGGCCCTCCCCCTTTAGCAACTGAATCGCTTCCTTAATTTCAAGCCCAGTACCAACGGTATCACCGAGTGGTTGATTCATATCAGTCACTAATGCCACGCAACGGCGCTTCATTGATCGACCAACACGGGTAATTGAACGTGCCAACTGCTTGGCTTGCTCGACATCCTTGATGAACGAGCCGTTGCCCCATTTCACATCGATCACCAAGCCTTCTGCACCTTCAGCCAATTTGCGACTCAGCACGCTACCAGTGATCAACGGCAAACTTGGAATCGTGCCAGTCAGCTGACGTAATTTATAAAATTTCGCGTCGACTGGAGAAATCTCCGGATCTTGCTTAATAAAAGTACAACCGACTTTCTTCAACTGAGCTTTAAAACCCTTCAAATCCAAGATAGGATTAAAATTAGGAATTGAGGAAAGCTTATCAAGATTACTAATCATGTGCTCTTCATCGACACCATTCATGGTTGGCATGACTACGCCACAAGCAGCAGCGAGTGGACCGAGCACAAGAGTGGTCTTATCACCAACACCACCGGTTGAGTATTTATCGATCTTCGGCCGAGAAATTGCAGTTAAGTCAATTACTTCACCAGAAAGCATCATCTCCTCAGCAAAAATAGCAGTCTCCTGAGCGGACATACCTTGGAAAAAAATAGCCATTGCTAAGGCCGACTGTTGGAATTCGGGAAGATCATCATCCAAAATGGAATCGACAATGTAGCGAATCTCCGCGTCGGAGAATTCGCCACCGTCACGCTTCTTTTCAACTAGGAAGCTGAAGGACGGCTTGATGAACTTACGTGCACTTATAATATTCTTTCTCATTTAATAAAAATGTAGGAATCAATTGGTTTGCCCATGGAGAAGGCATAAACATTTATGTATTAGGCGATTATAGGGGCGATTGTCGAGCCTTAATAACTGGATTTCCGAAATAGAACCATACCAGATACTCGGGCGATTTAGCATAAGTATTCGGCTCTCATAGAAAGTTCCCGAAAGCAGAGCTTGACGCCGCGCGCTCTGGATTTTGCTCTGCTTACTATGAAGGTTTGGTTCAACCCATCTAAGGCAATAGAAAGTGCGCTAACAACAATCGCAGCTCAGACGGAGGGTTTCGGCTCGGAGTTCCTGCCCGGCGTGCGACCAGCTGATCCACGTTTCGGTGACTATCAGGCCAATGGCGTGCTCGCCTTTGCGAAAAAGAACGGGCGAAATCCCCGCGAACTTGCTACCCGACTGATTACCGCTGCACAAGCCTCTGCCGAATTCGACTCTGCGTTCGTGACGCTCGAGATCGCTGGCCCTGGCTTCATCAATTTTACGCTCACACCAGAGTTTATTTGGCAGTGGCAACTCGCGTTCTCCACTAAGGAGGACTACCAAATTGGCGCTAAAACTCTCAAAGACGGTCGCAAAGTTATCATTGACTATCCGAGTGCCAACACCGCCAAACAAGCACACATAGGCCACTTGCGCCCGATGGTGATTGGTCAGGCCATCGCTCGCCTGCTCGATTTCTGTGGAGCCGACCTAGTTCGCGACAACCACATCGGTGATTGGGGCACTAACTTCGGTACCTTGATCATGAAGATCAAGCGCGACGGCGTCGACCTCTCCGAGCTTGGCGAAAATGCCCTCGTCACCCTCGATCAACTCTACAAGGACGGCAGCGCTCTCGAATTTGAGCAACCCGAACTACGCGATATTTCCCGCAACGAACTGGTGCTCCTACAAAACGGTGATAGCAAGAACACCGCACTTTGGGAACAGATCGTCGAAATCTCTAAAGTCGCATTTGAAAAGTTATTCGTGCAAATCGGCGTCGAAATCGACATCACCCTCGGCGAATCCTTTTACCGCGACAAAGTACAACGCATCTACGCCGAATTGACCGAAATTGGCCTGGCCGAACAAAGCGACGGTGCACTGGTCGTCTGGCACGACGAGATCAAAAAATTCTCGCGCGATAACGAGCGCCCTTTTCCATTTAATATTCGTAAGCAGGACGGCGCCAGTAACTACGCCTCAACTGATCTGGCGACCGTGCTTTATCGCTTAGAAGAGTTTAAGGCCGATGAGATCATCTATCTCACCGACGCACGCCAACAAGATCACTTCCAACAGCTCTTTCTAACCACGAAAAAATGGTTCACCGCGAAGGGCTATCCACAGCCAGAGATGAATCATGTCTTCTGGGGCACCATTCTCGGGGCCGACAAGAAGCCCTTTAAAACCAAGTCCGGCGAGTCGATAAAACTCCAAGAACTCCTCGACGAAGCTCGCAGCCGCGCCTTCGAGGTCGTTACCGAAAAGAATCCAGACCTTGACGCAACCGAGCGTCGCGAAATCGCTGAGTCCGTTGGTATTGGTGCAATGAAATACGCTGACCTGTCTAGCAACCGCACACAAGACTACGTCTTTAGTTGGGATCGCCTCCTCAGCTTCGAGGGCAACACCGCGCCTTACCTGCTTTACGCAGTCGCACGTATCAACAGTATCTTCCGTAAAGTCGGCGTCGATCCCGAAGCGCCAATCGAAGCTGCGAGCCAAGCAGAGACTGAGGCCGAACTTGCGCTCGCGCGTAAGATCATGGGCTTCGTCACGGCACTGGAGCTAACGCTCAATGACCTGCGTCCGCACTTCCTCTGCACTTATTTGTATGAATTGGCTGGTGCCTACAGCAGCTTCTACAATGCCGACAAGGTTCTTGTCGACGATACCGCAGTTCAAGCCCGTCGTCTATTACTGTGCGCACGCACTCGCACCGTGCTGATGACTGGCCTAGACCTGCTCGGCATTAAGTCGTTGGAGCGCATGTAATTTCAGGCCGCGCAGGCAAACACCAAATCCGACTTTGATTTATAATGCAGAGGGGAACGCACTTCCTCATTCTCCATCACTAAGGTCGACAAGTACAGCCAGCAAGGCCTGCCCCAATGCACGACCCGAGGCAACTAACACGCCGCGGTGATTCATAAATGTAGAATCTGCTCGATTTAAATCCAAACGCTGTCCGCCAACATCACTGCACCACGCGCCCAACTCGGCGTAGATGCACGCCGTCGCAGCATAATCCCACAGACTGCCGCCGCCGGCTTGTGGCTTCGGGAATTTGAAATAGCACGCAGGCGCACGCTCCAATACCCACAACGCATTCATCACCGCACCCCCCGTCAAAGTTGTTTGCAGCCCGTCCTGGCCGAGTTCACTCGCCAATGCCTGCAACTGCGCCAGCGCCGCGTCAAACTGCGGGTGACTTGTGATGCTACGATCTGAAATAAAGCTCAGAGGCGCAGCCCCTGCCGATGGTTGCAACGTCCAATGCTCACCATCACGCAACGCCCCCTGCCCCTGCACGGCCTGATAGTGCGTGCTTGTCGAGGGATCATAGACCACCCCAATCAACGGCGTACCATCCCGCGCCACCAACGCAATCGAAACCGCATAACCAGGGATCGATTGCGTAAATGGCAACGTGCCATCCAATGGATCAATGCACCAGAATGCATCTTTTTCTAAACGACTGCCATCATCTGGCTGCTCTTCAGCCAACAGTGCGAGATCGTAAGTCGCACAGGTCGGCAGCAGGTGCTTTAGGATAATCGCCTGACTCAGCTCATCCACCTCCGTCACTACCTGCGAGGCGAGACTCTCGCCGCCAGCCTTGTGCTGCACCAAAACCTCACGAGCATCGGTCTGCGCAATCAAAGCGCCCGCCTCCCTTACAGCGTTCCCGGCACACTCGGCGAGCTGCTTCAAATTTTCCGCGCTCAATCGCATGGTGCAGCCCCCTGTAAACTGGTGACCACTTCGCGCGCCAAGCGCTCACTATAGCCATTAATTTTCCAATGTCCTGGGCTCCAGCCTTTTAAAAAGCGATGGAAGTCCGTGCATGCCAACGGATAAAGCGCGCGCCAATCACGCTCCAAGGCATCTAGATCGAGGTCAGTGCCTTGAGCAGTTAATGCGCCTCGCAAGACCGCGAAATACAAATCCAACAGCGCAGACTCCTCCCGCTCGCAAGCAAGTTCGTCCAGACAACTGCCGATCAGATAGACCACATCCTTCATCCCGCAGCCTGCGCCGATGTATTGAAAATCGACCGCCGCGACTAACGAGCCATCTTCTGAAAAACAAAAGTTGGCTAGCTTGGCATCACCATGCACCAGTGTTTGATAAGGGCTCGCTTTGAGCTTTTGATCGATTGCACAGGCCGCGTCCTTCAACGCGGGATCCTCCTTCGCTAAGATCGCCAACTCATCCGGCCGTGTATCCAAATGCCAATACGTACCCTGCGCCCATAAACCCGTAGGATCCGCCCCCATAAAAGTCGCGTGGAAGTGCCCCAGCCACGAGATACAGGCGTGCAGATCAGCTTCCCCCACCGAACTGCGACGCAGCGCAAATCCCGACGCATCCAGATCCTCCAATACCATGATCGTTTCGTGCCGAACCGACTCTAGCGCCAAGCATTTCGGCACCCGACAACCCTTCCCGCAACGCGCACTCCAGTCGCGATACCAGGCGGCCTCCACTTCGTATGACTTCAACTTACGTTGATGCGAGAGATCCGTATTCCATCCGCGTGGATGTGTCACTGCCGCCGGCAGCGAAACATGTTTGACGACCACACTTGGCATGGACCCGCCCTTCAAACCATAACGTATAATCGAGCCATAGCCACTCCAAAGACTCTGGATCACGCCTAGCTCAATCAGCTCTGTAGCACCCGTACAGCTTAGAATCATCGACTTTAAATGGGTATTCATTCGAAGATTGAGCATGAACAGCTCACGCCACAATCCAAGTGTGAACTGTTAGATAACAGCTCATCAAAATCCAATGCAGAATTGCAAGGCGAACAAATATGGGGATTTCTCAATCTAATCGAGCATCACACTCCGCGAGTTCTACCGACTAGAAAGAAGCATCCTAGTCAACGATGCGGATTCGCAGGCACGTACTGTTTTAAAATAGCTACTTATTCGATGGTTTTATCGTCATCTAAATCGTCGACGAATAGTGTTAAAACCGCAGCTATGATCCAAGTCCCCCCACCAAGAACTAAAGCAAGCACGGTCTGGCCACCAAAAAGATGAGTAACGAGCAAGCCAAGAATCGTTGCTGCAAGCATCTGGGGTAAAACAATAAAAAAGTTAAAGATGCCCATGTAGAGCCCCATTTTTTTCGCAGGCAATGCGTCAGAGAGGATCGCATAGGGCATCGAAAGGATACTCGCCCAGGCAATGCCGACGCCTAACATCGATAGCAGAATCCAATTTGGACCTGACAGGAAATAAACTGAAATCAGACCAAGTGAGCCACATAATAGTGCCACCGCGTGAGTCACTTTTCGATTCGTCCACTTAGCAAAGACAGGCAGTGCAAATGCGATCAAAGCAGCAAAACCGTTATAAACAGCAAACGCGATACCGACCCAGTCAGCGCCGGTGTTGTATTCTTGCCGAATGACTATGAGCCGTTCTTGAATTACCGGAGACAGGCCACCGAGATCACCATAACTAATAAAGAAGTTGGCCGTACGCATGGTTCCAATGACCTCGACAGCACCTAAATCAATTTCAGTACGGTAGTCTTCGAGATCTCGAAGCACCGCATTGTAAGCAGAGACTATTTCTGCATCGATACCACCAGCCTTAATCACACTTGCTGCCTGTTCCAAACTGGCCACTTCATCTGGACCAATCCGCATATCGTAGAGGTGGCTCGTCACCGCTGCAGTAGTATAGATCCACATGGAGAAGAGCGCAAACCACGAGAAAAATTGAACGATTGCGAGCTGTTTCATGGTTTTAGGCATCGCGTATAAATCATCCATAACGACGACTAAACCATTTGATGACGCACCTTTGTTTTGAAGCACGACTGAGAGTAAAAGCAGTATGCCAAGCGCAACAAATCCACCAGTCACGATATAGAGCTCTTGTTCCCATCCCACAAAATAAACAGCGGCAGATAATAATACACCTAAGATTAAGAAGATCGGACCATGCAGTGCCTTCTTTTTCAAACGAACCTCAGAAGCAGCGGCTTCCCCCGCGATTCGGTTACGCACCGAAGACTCATCCTCAACTGACTGATCTCCCTCGAAGGCCGCCAGTTCGTCAGGGCTGTATTCTTTACTTTTGACAACAGTCCAGAGCACGGCGGCAAAGAACACTGCTGCTCCGAGGTAAAAAGACCATTTAACCGAATCTGGAATCACCCCCTCTGCTGCGACGTTGGATACCCCACACCAATTGGTTAACATGTAGGGTAAAGCCGAAGCAATCACCGAGCCTGCACCAATAAAAAAGCTCTGCATAGCGAAGCCTCTGGTGCGTTGCTCAGAGGGAAGCATATCGCCAACAAAAGCTCGAAAAGGCTCCATAGATACATTGATAGACGCATCCATAATCCACAGCATACCAGCGGCCATCCAGAGGTAAGCAGAATTGGGCATGCCAATGAGCGCAACAGAAGCACAGACCGCTCCACCTAAAAAATAAGGCCGGCGGCGCCCGAGTTTACACCAGGTTCGATCACTAAAATATCCAACGATGGGCTGAACAATCAAACCAGTTAAAGGTGCAGCAATCCAGAGGAGCGGTATTGCATGCTTGTCGGCTCCGAGTGTCTCGAAGATGCGACTCACATTGGCATTCTGCAGGGCAAAACCGAACTGGATGCCGAAAAAGCCAAAGCTCATATTCCATATTTGCCAAAAAGATAGACGGGGTTTGTTCATAGTAATGAGTCGCTTGAAGAAAAAATAAATTAATGGGTAACTGATGTGAACAACATGGACTGCCCTCGGCCACATGCACTGGTCAACTCGGAAAGCTCCGCAAGCGCTGTCAGCACATCGCCGTAACTCGTCATACGCCAGCCCCAACTACCAGAAGACTGTCCTGGAGTATTCATACGACCTTCGGATCCAAGTCCAATTAGATCCTGAATCGGAATAATTGTCGCTGCAGCATTCGAGCGATATAGGCTGCGAATAAAATCTTTATGAATCTCTGAACCGTCAGTACCAAAATAGGCAAGCGCCTCGGCACGCTCCATCTTGATGTCGCTCTGAGTGCGCGTACTGTCCTGACCTGCTACACTATTAAACCAACCAACCACCGTATCATTATCATGCGTTCCAGTATAGGCCACGCAGTGCTCGTCATAGACTTCCGGTAAAAACGTGCCTTTCATCTCATCGGATCCGAACGCGAATTGCTCGATCCGAATACCAGGCAATTGAAAGTCGTCGCGCAACGCAGTGACTCCGGTTGTAATCACTCCTAGGTCCTCAGCAATCACCGGCAAGGGTAAGCCCCAATCTTCCACAAATGCATTAAAGACCTCACGCCCAGGCGCTGCGACCCAACGACCATCCGCGGCAGTCTCCGCACCACCAGGAATTTCCCAACACGCTTCAAAGCCACGGAAGTGATCAATTCGTACGACATCTGCCCAATTCAATATTTTACGCAAACGCTTACGCCACCAAGCGAAATCATCTGAGCGATGTACATCCCAAGCGTAAAGTGGATTACCCCACAGTTGCCCCGTTTCCGAAAAATAGTCGGGCGGCACACCGGCCATAACCGAAGGACTGCCGTCATCGTGTAGGCGGAATAATTTACGTTCGCACCAAACATCCGCACTGTCATGCGCCACAAAAATCGGCAAATCCCCCACGATACAAATGTTCAAACGACGTGCTGTGGCACGCACCAAATCCCACTGCTCGCGCAACAAAAATTGCTCGAAACGCACCTGCTGTAACTCCACATCCAAATCGTCCACTGCCTGTGCCAGCGCGCCTGGTTCACGTTGTCGAAGCGGCTCTGGCCAATCCGTCCACGCCACTCCGCTGAAACTCGCCTTGAGTGCACTATACAATGCGAAACCTTCCAGCCAGTCACTCTCGGCAATAACAAACGCATCATATTTAAGGCGCAACGGATCACTAATATCCAATTCAAAAAAACGTACTGCCGCACGAGCTGACAATTCTGTCTTATTGCGATAGACCGCAGTAAAATCGACAACCGCTCGATTCTCTAATTCGAACGAGCGTAATTCGATTGCGTCAATCAAACCACGGGCATGCAAATCCTCTGGACTAAGGAACACTGGGTTGGCCGCAAACGCAGACAGCCCTTGATAGGGCGAGTCTCCATAACCAGCAGGATTAAGCGGTAAAATCTGCCAAACAGTCTGCCCATTTTGGGCCAACAGCTCCAACCAAGCAATAGCGGATGGTCCAAAGTCGCCGACGCCATACTGATTCGGCAGTGAGGTCGGATGCACAAGCAAGCCGCAGTCCCTATTAAACAGTGATTTTCCAGAGTTCACAGTCATTAGAATTCTCCCTCCTGCCGTGAAATTTGAAAGGCCCCAAAATAGGCATTTTTTTTACCGCCGTTCAAATTAAATAAGGCAAAGCCGTTGAGCTGCGGATCCAATTTCACAGCCCCCCCCTTTTTAGACTCAGCCTGCTTCAGCGTTCGTCCAATGAAGTGATGCATCACATGATCACTCAAAGTGGTCAGCTGTAAATCATAGCGCCCCGCAGCACCGATCGTTACACCGACCTCAACACCCTCTGAGTCAAGAAAGACACGTGTATTGAAGCGCGCATCCGCATCCAGAATTTGATATGTGCTCAGGCCTTCAATCACAGCGAGGACCAAAGCGCGCCCCTCGCTTAATTCACTCGAGTCATTGATCTCAGTCTGTAAGTGCATGGCGACGCCGACACTGGAGGTTTTCTCCGAATCACGCTCAAACTTGTTGTTAAATCCATCAAATTCAAATCGCAGCGAAAACACATCCCCCACATTTAAAGGCTGTTCAAAGGCACGAAATGCGACCGTCTCTTCAAAGCCCGTGCCATTCGCAAAAATCCCGAACGCCTTCCCCTCGCGTGCCGTCTGCGCAAGGTCAGTCTCTTTGTCCGCGTATGCGATAAAAAAACCGACATACTGCTCTTCCTCAGCTGCCGCATACTCAGGCGCAAACAAACGCCACTGACCAAATCCACGACCGCTCCAATCCCCCGTCCGCCATCCATCGTTATAGGCCTCATAAAACGCTTCATCTTCACCAGCGATAAAACTCTGCGCAGCCACCGAGCTCACACTCAAAGCCAACGCGCATGCGCGCACACAAAAAAATATAACAATTCTAGGAGTGTGTGTCGTCATAAGTAAGCAGAAAAAATACCTTAGAGGCCATCTGCGTGAACTAGCAGCTAAAGCCCTATTTGACAGTTGAACTACACGAATGAAAACCAATATCTAACAGCGTATAGCGCAAAGATAGCTGTCGCAGCAGCGATGCAGTGCAACCGGCCATCACTCAAAGTAATGCAAACCATACAATACATACCACCGCCGCTGCCGCATGGCTGTCGGAACCTCCGGTTCTACTAACTAGCCTTCTAACCTTCACCAAATGAAATCGAGCTGATACCGACGGCCTTCAGTGCGTTGAGCACGTTGACCACACATTGCTGATAAGTCTCTGGATCGGGTTGCAGAATCACCAGCGTCTTAAGGCCAGCGCGATCGGAGGACCGCTTGAGCTGCGACAAAGTGCGCGTCAAATTCGGCAAGGCACGGTTCCCTGGATTGTCGGTCGGCATACCATTGAGCAAGATGGTGCCATCCAACAAGATATCGATGTAGTGTTGCTCAGGCAACGGCGTGCCCGGTGGCGCGGCCATACTGGACGGAAGTTTCACGCCCAGATCGGCCTCTTCTTTGATGATCGAGGTGGTGACCATAAAATAAATCAGCAGCAAAAAGACGATATCGATCATCGGCGTGAGATCGACGTTGTCTTCTGGAATCTGTAATCTGCGTGCTTTCATTCTGCGTGTTATTTGTCGCTTTGGAAGGTGGCGAATACGACATTTGGCACGCCGCCCTCAGCTGCAGCGGCGAAGACTTTACGCACTTCTTTAAACGGCACCATCGCATCGGCGCGCACATAGACTTTGGCACTCGATTGCGACGCATTGCCTTGAGCGATCAATGCGGAGAGATCTTCAATCACGACTGTTTGCGGGCCGAAATAAATCGAGCCATCGTCTTTCAAAGTCACGGTCATACGTGCACCACGATCATCTGGAATGGTGGCAGATTCAGCAATCGGCACAGAGATCGGCACCATTTGCTGCACCTGCATTTTAGCCACCGTCATGAAGAAGACAATCAGCAGAAAGACGATATCGATCATCGGAGTCAGATCCGGAAGATCGATCGTATCCTCGATTGCGCGTGGTTTCATAAGAATGCGTGTCTGTGGTAAAAGAGCAATTAAGCAGACTTGTTCGACTCATCAACCATGCCGTGTTTTGACATGAGTCGCGTCATCGAGCCGATCTGTTCATAAATACCGGAAGACGCTGCCATATATTTATTTTTAAAGTAGAAATAGGCCATTAACGCGGGGATCGCAATCAACAGGCCCGACGCGGTGGTGACGAGTGCTTCCGAAATATTGTTAGCCAACAGCTCTGGCTTGCCGAGTCCTTGTGATGCGATGTTACGGAAGGCCTTTACCATACCGCTGACTGTGCCGAGCAGCCCCATCATTGGCGAGACCGAGGCGATCACCTGCAAGTATTGTACAAACACGAGCGGCTTCGCCAGCACTTTACTGGCCCGCTCCTCCAATGCTTCGTTAACCGCCGATGAAGTGACGTGCCCCTCTTGCACGGTTTGAAATCCTAGCTCCAAAATACTCGTCATATAGCCTTCGTGCGCAGCGCAAGCCACAAGCCCAGCGTCGGCGTCTCGACTACTGATGGCTGCGCGCAGGTCGTCAAAAGCTTCTGGTTGCGTAAAACGCGACTCCCGGATTAGTAAGCCACAGTAGGCAGCCAGACCGACCAGTGCGACAGAGAACATCAATAGTGGATACATCGCCCAGCCACCTTGCTGAAACATCGTCCACAGTGTGATCGCTTCCTCGGCCGACGCGGCTTCGACTGAGACTTCGGTTTGAGCGCTCAAGTATGAGGTCAGCATGAGAAACGCTGCGCTCACAACCGCAATGGTGCGAAATTTGTTGGGGATACAGTTCATTGATAGTTTCATAAGGCGGATACTTCAGGGGTGGACGTTTCGAGGGCTTGTAAACTTTTTATGGCCCAAGGCGTTTTTGAGAAAAGAATGGAGACTTCGCGATACGCGGCAATAGCAGCCTCGTGTAGACCGATCTCATCGTAAAGGAATGCCACCGTGTAGAGCAATTCGGGATACCACGGATCAGTGGCATTCGCATAGCTTTTACCTTCTGCTGCAGATCGCAGCGCAGCGGCGAAATCAGCCTCGCGAATGGCTAGGCGGGCCTTGATTAATTCACGCAGGCAAAAGCCCGGCGTGTTGACATCCATCTCTGGGAGTTCATCTAAAAAGACCTGTGGCACTAAATCGTGACCTAAATAGAAGCTGCAATACGCCACCCACAAACGTGCGTGGACTTGAAGTGGTCCGTCTTGAATCTGAACTTTACGGTAAAGCTCATAGGCGCGCACATACTCGCCAGCCTCCCGCCAATCGTCCGCCATCTGCAAATAGACATCGAGACGGCCCTGAGTCAAGTTACGCGCATTCAACAAATGGCGCTGTAAACGTTCCAGTGCCACGGTCTCTTCAGCAAGATACAACTCCATTGACAGGTGGCGCATCTGATCAATCGCCAAAGGAGGAGAAATCGCCACCGGAATACGAATCGCCACATCCGCCGCTGCAGACCATTGATCGGCAGCGCGTAACGCATCCAAATACGACAGCACCGTCGGTAGCATATTCCCTGGCAATAGACTCAAAGACATATAGTCGAGAAACGGGCCCACCTCTTGCTTCAACACTGGTAGTGCCTGACGTGCCTGCCCTGCATCCAAGGCGGCAATCGCATCATAGTAGGACTGTGAGAACATGAAGTTGAGCACCACACGTTGCTCCAACAGGTGATCAATTTTGAGATAGGCCCGACCACCTCGATCGCGCCCCTTAGGACGAAAGACCAGACTATCGCCCTCAACTCCGTTAAGGATCACATCGTTCACTTGCGTCGGATATTGTAAACGCACTGGCAACTCCGCAGCCTGAATCGACGCGACGCATCCGCTGACGGACAGCACAGCAATCAGTGCACAATAGAATCTGTTTAATAGTGTATTCACGATTTTATAGAGTGTTCAGTCGTTGACGAGCGACTTCGTAAAGCGGCGAATCAGAAGCTCGAGGTGAATTCACAAAGAACTCGTAGGTGCGACGCGCCGAGTCCACGTCACCACTGGCCTCCAGTAAGCTGCCACTCTCCATCACAGCCTTACCAGCCCAGACCGGATAGCCGCTATAGGCGAGATAGGTGCGCTCGAAGAAACCTTGTGCCTTCCCCGTCTGATTCATGTTAAGAAAGCTCCGTCCGATGTTAAAGGTCGCTTCAGCCCAGATTTCGCCGCGCCACTCTCTTTGGTTAATGATTAATGAATACGCCTCAATCGCATCTTCGTAACGACGTGCCAGACGCAGGGCATCCCCTCGAGCCATTGCTGAGCTCTGAGCGTGTGCACTACCGAAATGATCATTCAAAATGCGTTCATAATAATCAGCTGCTGAATCGAAAAAACCATCTTTCATCTCTAACTCTGCAAGGATGAACAACGCATCGACAACCGCAGGCCCAGAAGGTGCACGCTCAATCGCAGCCAGTAACAAGCCACGTGCCTCGATCGGATCTTTCTGTGCTTCGATGCTCGCGATCCACACAAGTGTCGCAGGGCTCGCCAACTCGACTTCGTCCAGTCCAAGCTCGACTGGGCTGACCTCTACCCCTGCACGCTGATTCAATACGCGCAGTAAGCGCAATGCCAATGCAGCGGAATCAGACTCCATCGCTTGCTCACGCATCTCCGTAAAGACGTCTGCAGGGAGCTGCTCGGGAAGTTGATTGAGCTGTGCGCGCGCTTGATTCACAAATTCAGCCAGCGTGAGGAATTCGTTGATCTCAAGCGAACGACCACTGCCCTCGAGGGACGCATCGGTGTCTTCTTGCAAGCTTTCGTAGAGCGGCTGACGGATCGTCAATGCTTCCTGCAGTGGCACTGGGATTGATGGATGCGCTTGGAAATAGCCGATCTGCGCCACACGATTATTTAACATCCGACTACGAAAGCTCTCATCCGCAAGCAACTGCCGTATAAACTGATTGGTCTCGTCGTAGCGACCACGAATCGCCGCGTCGGATTGCCACCAGGCATCGATCAATAAGTCCACGTGATCCGAATCGATATTATTACCGAAGCGAGTGATCCCATTTCGATAAAAATCGAAGGCCGCCGTAACCTCGCCACGATCCAAATTTGCCTCTGCCATGCGCAGCACTGCTTCAGCCGCCGACGGAGATTCTGGATAACGATCAAGATAACGTTGGAGTAAAGTATCATGCTCCTCATAGCGACGATTCGCCAATAGCAATGAGGCCGACTCGAAATAGGCATGATCGAGCAGTGATTGAGCGCCACGATGCGTCTCTACCAGCTCGTAATTCTGTAACGCCGCTTCGACCGCTG
>JAQXBA010000110.1 GCA_029252625.1 Opitutia bacterium
TACGGCACCAGAACCTAAATCTGGCGTGTCTGCCAATTTCACCACCCGAGCAGAAAAAAGCATAAAAAGTATGTATGTGGTCTCTGCGGACCATGATGTCAATTCTGCTGATTGGTAAACTTAACCGCTTTGATCAATCGAGTAACTGATTTTCAGCGAGAAACAAAAAACAACGCAAATTGAAGACGATGTAGTGGCTTCTGGTTTGAAGCTTGTCAATATCTGCTTAAAAATAATTCCTTTCCCATGGGACGATTAACGATCTCATCAAGACCACTGTTGGAGTGCGAGAAAGGGTAGCGGATAGCTCTAGCAAAAAATACGATTTAGGGACATGGCTTTAGTGATGTCACCGCGACTGCCAAGGTAGTGAACGATCAACACTTCGATAAGGCCTAAGTGTACCATAGATGTTGATCCGAGAAGAAAACAGTTCATGATAATTAAATGCTGGAGATTAGCTAGCTCTGACTTGGCTGAAAAACGATGATCGAGCGACAGGAGTGAGCACGGAAGACACTGAAAAACTGATGTGCGGATTGATGGATTTGGGCGTGAAATAGATCTCTGGTCACAGCATGCAGCCAAAAACTAGAACGCTTGGAGGTAGCTGAATGTCTCCTTGTTAGCTTAGGGTTGAGGGGATCTCGAAATTGACTTTGCCGTAAAGTCAAGTAGCCGACTAGCGATCAATGGCTGTGATCACATCCTCGATCCGATGAGCGGATTTAATCTGCTTGCGGCGGCGATCTGAGCGACAGCATTTGGCGATTTCAGCCAAAGTAGAGAGGTGCCCTTGAGTGTCGCCTGCCGGGCTGAGCAGGAAGAAGGCAAAATCGATCGCTTCCGATTGACCTGTTATTTCAAGACCCTGGGGCAATGTCGCAACAAAGCAGATACGATGGTTCAATTCAGCACTATAGACGTGCGGAATTGCAATACCGTGACCAAGGAAGGCCGGGAAGGTTTCACCTTGCACATCGAGGTCCTCTAGGATCGCGTCTACGGAGATCCCTTCGATAGCTTCGGCCGTAGACTGCGCCAGTTTTTGATAGAATTGCGCAAGCGTCTCACACTCAATGGAGAGATGACCACCACGATGAAGCGCGCGCAGCAGGAAGCCCTCAGCGCGGCGCAAGCAGATCACTTCATCGTCTTGCTTGACCATCTCTTTGAGAGCGGTGTCTTGCGGCACAGCTTTGAGCTGCTTGCCACGACGAATAAAAAGAGGGTGCCAATCGCCTGAGGGAAGTGTCATACCATCCTCCCATCTGACTGATTCGAAACTACTTTCCTCTTGTAGTAATTCGCTGCCGATCACTGCAGGACGAGATAGATCGCCGAACACCGAGAGCCCGGTAAGCTGATCAACGTTGGTCGGACTATCTGTTGGGATCCAACCGAAGACTTTCTCATTATCAAGCTCATGCGCCCAGCGTTGCATTAGGAGTTGATTTAGCTCAACATTGTCAGTTAAGGCTAGCACGTAGCCAGTGCCAAACAGGGCTTGTTCCTGTTCATACAGTTTTTCTGCTTCCATCCCATCGCGATGCAACGCAGGTATGCCATCCTTTCTGGCAAGAGTTATATTACGGGCATTGGTATCTAACAGCATAACATCTTGCTCATCCTCACGTATCAATTGGCGCGCTAGTTCACGGCCAAAGTGATGTGCGCCAATAATGACCCAGTCATTTGGTGCGGGGCGTTGCACACGCAGTACTCTTGCAACGAGTCCCGCTGAAAGCCCCTGAATTAAGACGGTCGCACAAATGATGGAATACACAAATGACTCCATCAGCGCCGCATTTTCGGCATCGCCTTTCGCTTGTAGCGACAAGGCAAACAAAGAAGCCATCGACGCAGCCACGACACCTCGTGGCGCTACCCAACTGAGCAGCGCTTTCTCACGGATATTTAGCGTCGTTCCCCAAGAAGAGAGGGCGATGCTAATCGGGCGAATTAACAAGATCACAGAACATAATACCCAGCCACCACCGTCTGTGAAGAAATTGATGAACTGCTGAAGCTCAAGACGAGCGACCAATAATAAAAATAGAAGTCCGATGAGTAAATCAACGATCTCGGCCTTGAAGGCTTTGACCTCGCGCAACTGCCGCGGCTTATTGAGCCCCACAATAAGTCCAGCAATGGTGACGGCAAGTAGACCTGCTTCCGGCTTGATCAATTCGGTCGAACCGAAGATGAGCATTGCACTAGCCAGGGCAAAGGCATTCACAATGTTATCTGGGACCCAGTCGTGTTTCATGAACCAGTAGATCAGATAGCCGCCGATAAAGCCGATGCCAATACCACTGACGACGCGGATTAAGAAATTTGGCAATGCCACTGTGCCGCCGCCTTCGACAACCCATTCGAAGCAAAGAATGGCAATGAAGACACCAATTGAATCAATCAACACCGCTTCCCAGTGCAAAATGCTGCCGATCTTTTGATCGACTCGTATTCTGCGTAATAAGGGCACGATCACAGTCGGACCGGTTACGATAATCAGGCTGCCCATCAGTAACGCAAAGGAGGCTGAAATGTCGAATACCAGATATGCCGTGAGCGCGGACCCTAGCCAAGTAATGAGCACCCCAACGGTGAGTAAGCGCTTAATAACAGTCGATGTGTGTGAGAAGTCCTTAATCTCGAGGGTAAGGCCGCCTTCAAATAAAATTAATCCGACTGCTAGTGAAACAATCATTGGCAAGAATTTGCCTAATTCATTCGGATGTAGGACATTCAGGCCCTCAGCGCCGAGTACAAATCCACCAAGCAATAGGAGTACAATTGTCGGTAGATGAAGCCGACGTGATAAGACTGTGAGTAAGCAACCCGCACCAACTGCTAGGCAGAGTGCCCAGAGTGCTTGTTGCGTGGTAGCCATTGCGAGATACGGTATCGTCATATCATATTGTTAATTGTTACTTCCAAGCCTCGTTAGAACCATGGCACCCAGTGACATTGTGAGCACCTGACCTAGCTCGATAATAGTGTTCAACTAGCAGCAATACATCGCCCCCTTAATGCTCGAAGTCTTGGCACATACCTAAGGCCGGCGATACTTCGGAAGCTTTACCGATCACTTGCGCTGGCACCCCAGCTACACTAGTGTGAGGTGGCACATCCTTAAGCACCACGCTGCCAGCACCGACTTTTGCTCCTTCACCGATTACCACATTACCGAGGATTTTGGCACCTGCGCCAAGCAGCACACCAGAATGCACCTTCGGATGACGATCGCCGCGATCTTTACCGGTTCCACCGAGAGTCACTTCGTGTAGAATCGATACGTTGCTTTCGATCACAGTGGTTTCACCAGCGACGAAGCCTGTCGCGTGGTCGAGCAAAATCCCACAACCGATTTTGGCGGCTGGGTGGATGTCCACTCCGAAGGTCTCAGAGATAAGGCTTTGCAGGTAGAGCGAGAGCTCCTTGCGGCCGTTTTGCCATAGGTGATGACCGATACGGTAGCATACCAGTGCCTGGAAACCTTTAAAATATAGCAACGGGGTAAGTGCATCTGGGCAGGCTGGATCACGCTCATAAAAAGCACGCATATCAAAAGCGACATGCTGTAAGATCATTGGCTCGTGCGTGAAGGTCTCAATGAACACCTCGTGTAGCACTTTAACTGAGGTCGAGTGGTTAACCAGCTTGCGAGCAAGGCGATAGGTAAGGCATTCAGCAAACGAGCAACGATCCAGTACGGTCTCGTCCAGTAGCGGCTTAAGCGCCTGCTCACGGGCGACGATTTGGCTGGCTTCATAGCGTATCTCGCCCCAGTGGGCGTCGAGGTCGATTAATTGCATAGAATTATTTTAAATAGTGTTCTTAAAAGGAATGCCATACGAAACCGACGCTACTAACTAGCCCACAATTAAACATGACGAAAAGTATAACTCGCATAGCCTTCCTTTGCATCGATAAATTGCAACTCATAGTCTCGGAAAATACGTAACATTTGGCGATGCGATATATCAAGTGATTCTGAGAACTAGTATTGGGTCGTGATTGATAGCAATCAACTGTGCTTGGATGCTGATAGCGGCTGTGCCTGCCTAATGCGCCACATAAATAGCACCGGAGGTGTCACATGCCTAGCCTCCCTGTTGGCATAGTTGAAAGACTTGCCGCAATTCATCCCAATTCGGGTCAGACTCGACGGTTAAATCGATGGGTAATTGTGGAATAGCTGAAAGGGCTTTGTTGATACGGATCCCGACTTCACTGACGTCTGAAAGATAGAAATTCCACTCCCTCGTTTCTGAACTAGTGAAGACGAAAGCGAGTATTGCTAATCGATCTGGATCGAGTGCATCAATTAGCATGTCTTCAAAGTCTTTCATGTCGGCACTCTGAGTGTCGTCTGGCATACCAGTTGCATCTGCTGCTTTAAATTGCCAGATGATCACCAGCCTTCTGGGGTAATCTTCGCTGCCCAAATGTTCATGTAAACTGGGCCTAAAGCGCAAGACTGTGGGCTGCTCGGGGTTTTTACCTTTGGCTATATTCCAAGCGTCTGTATTGGCGGCTTCTATTTTCATCTTTTTGATACAGGTAGTGATTTATAGATTACTGAAAACCGTTTCAGAATATGTTGTATCGTATTTTAGCAGTCGTGCACTAGCGGTTTGTGTCAGTAG
>JAQXBA010000133.1 GCA_029252625.1 Opitutia bacterium
TACCTTGATGATCCGTTACCCGCGGGTGAAGAGCTTGGCAGGATGATTCGGGAGCAGCCGCTAGGTGCAGTCATCAAAGATCAGAGGCGTTAGCAATGATGAAACAATCGCGATACAAATTTTTGATGCAGTGGATACGTTCTCGTGAGGGCCATTTCAATCAAAAGCAAATGTGTCTTGTAGCGATTTGCGGGGACGAATTAAAGGGCGCGTCTAACCCGCGCGGCAACATCTTTGAAGATAGAACGGGATTTTATCCTGTAACGCTTGATTTTATTGCTGAACCGCTGGCGCATCCTTCTGCATTTTCTCACTCTTGTAATCCCATTGCGTAAGAAAAATACAGTTTATATGAAGCTGTTAGCTTAAATAAATAAATAAAAACAATCATTATGCTAAATATGCTTAAATACATTTTGCTCGGAAGCTTGTTGGCTGGGATTCTCAATGCTGCCGATCAACGACCCAATTTGCTGGTGTTGCTTTCGGACGACCAACGCGCCGACACGCTGGGCTGTTATGAGCCGGATCGTCCGCTGCCGACGCCAAATTTTGATAAGCTGGCGGCGGATGGCATCCGCTTTACCAATGGTTTTGTTACCACGCCGATTTGTGCCGTATCCAGAGCGTCGATACTGACCGGGCGTTATTCGTCGTCCACCAGTATGACGCGTTTCCGCTCGGTGCTCGAAGGCGATGTGTTGGAAAATAGCTACAACATGGTGTTGCAAAACGCGGGCTACTACACGGGGGTGCTCGGTAAATACGGCGTGTGGGCTTCGAAGGAAACCATTGCACGCTATGACTTCTTTGATGGCAGTCAGGATCAGGGGCCGATGTTTCGTGAATACAAGGGTAAGACGCTGCACGATAGCGAGTGGCTGACGCAGCGCACTGCTGACTTTCTCGACAGCGTGCCGGACGGGGAGCCGTTTTGTTTGCAGGTGAACTATAAGGCACCCCATGCCTCCTCATGCCCGGCACCGGAAGATGATGAACTGTTGGATGATTACTCGTTTGAGCGCCACCCCTTGGATAATGACGAGGCCGCGGCGCTGGTTCCAGACTTCGTGCGCGGCAGTTTTCTCGATATCTGCTACCGAAAAGCCTTTAACACAGACGGTGATCACAATCCCTTTGCTCGCCAGTATTATGAAAAGATTGCCAGCATGGAGCGCTCGGTGGGGCATATTCGTGCGATGCTGGAGGAGCGTGGTCTGGCCGATAACACGGTGATCATCTATCTTTCTGATCACGGCGATCATTTCGGCGACAAGCATCTCTATGGCAAATGGTCGCCCTACGACCCGAGCCTGCACATACCATTTATCGTGTATGATCCACGTCCAAATGCGGCCAAAGGCATCGTGTCCGACAAGATCGTGTTGAACATTGACGTCGCTCCGACGCTGTTGGATTTAGCTGGCGTCGATATCCCCGAGGTCATGGATGGCGTGAGCTTACTACCACTCCTCACTTCTCACTCTTCACTCGCCTCCGGAGATTGGCGCGATCATTTCTTCTTCGAGCATTATCATTCGGGCGCGCAGGGCAAATACATCGCGCGCAATGAGGGTATCCGCACTTTGGATGCCAAATACCTCCGTTGGATCGACCCGCCCGAGCCGATCGAAGAGGTCTACGACCTGAGCAAGGATCCGGACGAACTCAACAATCTAGCCAACAACCCCGAGCAGGAAGCCCGTGTCGCGGAGTTACGCCAGCGTTTTGATGACTGGCGCGATGCACATCCCGCGAATTATACTGCGGATCCTTATGGACGGTGGGCGACCTTTAATGCGCCGGAAATTGATTGGGCGCTGTTTGAGAAAAAGCATCCCAAAGAATATGAAAAGATCGCCAAGCAGGTGAAAAAGCTCGGCGTGACATGGGAGCAAGCGCTGGACGACTGGGACGTGCGTAGGAAAATTTCGAAAGCGGTCGGGTATTATTATTAAGCTTTTTAAGTTGAATTCTTTGAGTGGATGCGGACCTTTTAGTGTAAGCTATTCATTCTCCCCTGACTCCCTATTCGTTTGCGCTCATTACTCCTTCTTCTGTTTTCCCTAAGTTTTGCCGGCCATTGCCTGCAGGCTGACCTCATCGCGCATTACGATTTCAGTGACGGCGACTTGCTGGATAATGAAATTAGTGGGGCGGACTACCACTTGGAGGCGATGCGCTCGACGGAGCGCAGTAAGTCGCGGGTGGGGCTCAATTCCCTCGATGGCACGGCGGTGTTTGGCGGCGGCACTCAGTTGAATGCCTGG
>JAQXBA010000134.1 GCA_029252625.1 Opitutia bacterium
TACCTTGATGATCCGTTACCCGCGGGTGAAGAGCTTGGCAGGATGATTCGGGAGCAGCCGCTAGGTGCAGTCATCAAAGATCAGAGGCGTTAGCAATGATGAAACAATCGCGATACAAAGTTTTGATGCAGTGGATACGTTCTCGTGAGGGCCATTTCAATCAAAAGCAAATGTGTCTTGTAGCGATTCGCGGGTACGAATTAAAGGGCGCGTCTAACCCGCGCGGCAACATCTTTGAAGATAGAACAAGATTTTATCCTGTAACGCTTGATTTTATTGCTGAACCGCTGGCGCATCCTTCTGCATTTTCTCACTCTTGTAATCCCATTGCGTAAAAAAAATACAGTTTATATGAAGCTGTTAGCTTAAATAAATAAAAACAATCATTATGCTGAATATAATTAAATTTATTTTGCTCTTAAATTTGCTTTCAGGGCTTCTTTACGCTGCCGATCAACGACCCAATTTGCTGGTGTTGCTCTCGGATGATCAACGCGCCGACACGCTGGGCTGTTATAAGCCGGATCGTCCGCTGCCGACGCCAAACTTCGACCAGCTGGCGGCGGATGGCATCCGTTTTACCAATGGCTTTGTGACCACGCCGATTTGCGCCGTATCCAGAGCGTCGATACTCACGGGCCGCTATTCATCCGGCTCTAGTATGACGCGCTTCCGCTCGGTGCTTGAAGGCGATGTGTTGGAGAATAGCTACAACATGGTGTTACAGGGGGCCGGTTACTTCACCGGAGTGCTCGGTAAATATGGCGTGCGTGCTTCGAAAGAAACCATTGCCCGTTATGATTTCTTTGACGGCAGCCAGGATCAGGGGCCGATGTTTCGGGACTACAAGGGTAAAAAGCTCCATGACAGCGAGTGGCTCACGCAGCGCACCTCTGACTTCCTCGATAGCGTGCCAGACGGAGAGCCGTTTTGTTTGCAGGTGAACTACAAGGCTCCGCACGCCAGCTCATGCCCTGCACCGGAAGATGATGAACTGTTGGATGATTACACGTTTGAGCGACACCCTTTGGATAATCCCGAAGCCGCGGCGCTGGTTCCGAATTTCGTGCGCGGCAGTTTTCTGGATGTCTGCTACCGAAAAGCCTTCAACCCGGGCGGTGATCATAATCCCTTTGCCCGTCAGTATTATGAAAAGATCGCCAGCATGGAGCGCTCGGTGGGACACATTCGTGCGATGCTCGAGGAGCGTGGCCTGGCGGATAATACCGTGATTATCTTTTTGTCTGACCACGGTGATCACTTCGGCGATAAGCATCTTTACGGCAAGTGGTCGCCCTATGAGCCGAGCCTACACATCCCGTTCATCGTATATGATCCACGTCCGGGTGCGGCCAAAGGCATCGTTTCCGACAAGATCGTGTTGAACATCGACGTCGCCCCGACGCTGCTCGACCTGGCTGGCGTTGATATTCCGGAGGTCATGGATGGCGTGAGCTTGCGTCCACTCCTCACTTCTCACTCTTCACTCGCCTCCGGCGATTGGCGCGACCACTTCTTCTTCGAGCACTATCACTCTGGCGCGAAGGGTAAATACATCTCGCGCAATGAGGGCATCCGCACCTTGGATGCTAAATATCTGCGCTGGATTGATCCACCCGAGCCGATCGAAGAGGTCTACGACCTGAGCAAAGACCCGGACGAACTGAACAATCTGGTCAACAATCCTGAGCAGGAAGCACGCGTCGCTGAGTTGCGTCAGCGTTTTGATGACTGGCGAGCCGCACATCCTGCGAATTATACCGCAGATCCTTATGGACGCTGGGCGACCTTTAACGCACCGGAAATTAATTGGGCGTTGTTTGAGAAAAAGCATCCCAAGGAATATGAAAAGATCGCCAAGCAGGTGAAACGCCTCGGCGTGACCTGGGAGCAAGCGCTGGATGACTGGGACCTGCGGATGAAGATATCAAAAGCGGTCGGGTATTATTATTAGAGAAAAGGCCGGAGGGCTGGCTTGGGAGTTTGTCCTGTTTCGTGTTGGATGTCGCGTGCAGCTTTAGCAAACGTGTAGAACTTCAGGCGGTCCGGAGCGTTTCTTTCCAACTTGACTGTAATGACAGTGCAAACCCCTCCGTCCCGCCCCTTCGACAGGATCAGGGTGGTGAGCTTGTCGAACCACAGACCGAGCGCCTCCCCTTAGCCGCATATCCTTCTACATTTATTTGTCTGTGTTAATTTGCGCTAGCGATATCAATAGTAGACCCGGTCGGAGGGGCTCGCCTGAGTCATTATAGTTAATTCGGCAAATAGAATGCCTACGGACAACAAAGAAAAAGAACCCAGACGGAGGTCTGCCGGAGATGGCGTAGCAAGTTTTAACCACCCGTTCCCTTCGGTCACTAGAGGACACAGAGAGCACTGAGCCAATCTCACGTGTTTCAAAGATCAGCTTATAGATCGAAATTTTAGCGATGTAAGCTCTGTGCTCTCAGTGTGCTCTAGCGCAGCGGGTGGTTAAAAAAAACGAATCTAAGTGTGCGAGCAAAGATCGTCACAGGAAATGAATCGGGGCGTAGCAATTCAATCATAAGCGTAAAATAAGCGACGGAGGTCTGCCGGAGATGGCGAAGCCAAATAGGCGGTCTCCAGCTATGCTGGAAATGCAGCGCATGAGCATTTGGACTCGTCAATCGCGATGCGTCCGAAATTAGTGAACCACCAAATACGACCCACCGACTGATGTAGAAGGATATGCTTAGCAGGGGAGGAGTTTATAATTGAGCATTAATACCTAAATGAGGTGAGACAAATATATGTATATAGATATGCATCAAGGGGAGCTGTCTGAGCTTGTTCTTCTGCCTTCGAGTATACGAAGGAAAGACGCTGTGCTGATACACAGTTGTTTTTATCCTGTTTTAAAGTTGAATCTTTTGGGCAGATGTTGAGGTTTGAGTGTAAGCTATTCATTCTCCCCTGACTCCCTATTACTTTGCGCTCATTACTCCTTCTTCTGTTTTCCCTAAGTTTTGCCGGCCATTGCCTACAGGCTGACCTCATCGCGCATTACGATTTCAGTGACGGCGACTTGCTGGATAATGAAATTGGTGGGGCGGACTACCACTTGGAGGCGATGCGCTCGACGGAGCGCAGTA
>JAQXBA010000148.1 GCA_029252625.1 Opitutia bacterium
TAAGCATTTTTCGAACGATGCGTGCGCGCCCTCGTTTATAAACAAGTCCTGTCGGTAGTTCCCTCGGTTGATGATGTGGTAAACTCCGTTCTCCTTTTCAATTCGTAGGCTGCGTGGCACGGTTTAGCAGAGAGAGGGGAAAGCTGCGAAATTTGCAACCACAAAGGTAATGACATGACCCCTTTTATGGCCCCGGTTTCTGAACTCAGCACCGATACAGCCCTTGGTTGTTGATTTTGTTGGTGAATCTGTTTCTCGCCACACTTCAGATGGAAGCTTGGATTTGAGTAGTATTACCGCTGAAAGTCCAATCACGCTCCAGTTAACAACACCTTTTGGTGTCGATGGTATGTTTGATGTGAATACTGTTCAGTCTTGGACAATTATCGATTCGCCAATTCTAGGTTTCAGTGAGGATAAATTCACTATTGATTTCAGTGATTTTGCCTATTCCCACATTGGTGAGTTTACTCTGTCAGAAGGCAGTCTAATTTTGAATTACATTCCTGAACCGGCAACGACGACTGCTTGGGTTGTGTTTTTTGTACTTCTAAGTACCCTTGGTATACGTCGTAGGCGTTCCGACTAATCTCTCTACCTGCCATTCGCCAAAGTCGGGGATACAGAAAAGAGTCAGTCCAGTTTTTAAGACACTTTATTTTAAGTATCATTAAATGCTGACTCGGTTATGCGAGGTAAGATCTAAAATGATGGAAATCTGGAAGGGTGCTTCTTTTGCTCCACTACTAATTGTACAGATTATGATATACCTCATTTGCCCCTGTGCGGAGTCTGCCTACTGGCTACGTTTGACGCGGTAAAAGATGGCGCTTCCGGAGCTGGGCGTCGGAAGGTCTGTGATCGACAGGGTGGTGGCGTTGTGGGCTTGTGTGACGATGCGCTCGACACTCCACGTGCTGAGATTCGGTGAGGACTCAATCGTGTAGAGGTCGAATTGTTGGGTCGTCCATTCCAGTGAGTTAGTAGAAAACTGGGTGATCTTGAAATTAGAATCGGAATCGGTGGGGTCGGTGCCGAGGAGGAACTCTTCCAGATTGCTGAGTCCGTCGGCGTCGGTGTCGGCGGTCGCGCTGGAGCCGTTGGAATTACCGTAGTAGCTCGTCATCCACGAGTCGGGGATGCCGTCGTAATTGTTCGATGGTTGGCTGTCGCTGCGAAACCCGACCACCCGAATGTCGATGAATGGAGAGAGGTTGGTGCCATCGGAGAGACGTCCGCGAAAACGGTCATAATATGCGGAGGCTGGATCGGTGACGGTGATATCGCCAAAATCGCCGTTGGGTGTGTAGGTGATGGTGGAATCACTGTGGCTGAAGCTGCCGTTGTTTTCGGTGACGCTGTCGAGCTGTAGTGTCAAGGGGTTGCCCTGTAGGTCGAAGCCGACGATGGTGACTTGATTGACTTGCGGATTTGTGAGTGTCCCAGATGGGGTAGAGACTGCGTAGAGCACACGATCGTAACTGAATGGGGGCGTGTTGAGCGGATAGGCTTTGAGGGCGGTGGTGATGTCGTAACTGTTGAGTGAGGCGCCGCGGCTGTCGCTATGAGCCTGATAATACATGATCGCCTCCGACAATGCCTCGTCGCTTTCATTGCTAGTCTCGCTGCTGTGTGCCAGTCCGATCACGTGGCCAATCTCGTGAGTGAGCACTTCTTCCAGAGTGAGGGCATTCGAGAGGCTGGTCTTGGAGTGGTTGAGGACGATGTAGCCAAAGTTGATTGGGTTGAAGGGGCTGCCGTCAATGCTACCGCCATTGCCGGAATCCAACCAGTATCCAGCGCCGCCAAAGCCGAGGGTCGTGCTGGCATCGGAAATGCGATCAAAGCTGTCGTGGAATTGCACGCGAATCACCAGTCCGTCGCTGGAGCTGTAGTCTTCCGCGGATTGGGCAAAGGTTTGTGTGCCGCTGTAATTAAACAGAATACTGCTGTTGGCCTCCCATGCGGCGAGTGCATTGCTCAATGCGGTGAGGGCTTGCAGTTCGGTAATGCCGCTCGGTAGAGTCGAGGTGTCGGCATAGACGGGGATCGGCTCATCTCGGTCGGGGGAGTTGAAGCGGCGAAAGCCACTGCTATCGAGCAGTCCCGATCCAGTGACGGAAAATTGCACCGACATGGCTGCCGCTTCAAAGGGGGCTAGATCGGCTCCTGCACCGAGTCCGGAGCCAATAGTACGGAAGGCGTCTAGGTCGACGGATTCTACTGGGCTGATGCCAGCTGGGCCATTGTAGAAACCAAGTTGTTCATCGTTGATCTGGAGGTGCAGTAAATAAGTATTTTCCGTGGCAAGGGAGGGCAGTCGGGAGTCGGCTTTGGCGCTGCCGTTGTAGATGCCGCCGGGCGCAAAGACTTCGAAGTAGGCCGGGAAGTCGCCGCGAATGGCTTCAACCGTGCGAAACAGAAAGCGTGTCTGGATCGAACCATCTTTAAGGCGGCCTTGGCTGATCACCAGTTCGGCAGTGCCAGTGGCGTCTGCGGTGGCCATTTGTTCCGCGGGTGTCTGAGGCAGCACCGACATGGCGTGGGTAATGAGCGGTATTAGTAGTGCACAGAGCCAGTAGAGGGTAGATTTCATCGGTAGATGCCATCGCCAAGGGATGATGGCGAGCGATGTTTTTTATAATTAACTCTACAAGACTGGAATGCAAGGGTGGGTGGTGTCGAGCAGTTGATTCACATTTTTCTTATGAATGAAAAATGGGGTCAGAATCAAAGATAGCTCAGCTCGCTCTGCTTATCGCGGCACTGTTTGCCGCGGCAGGGGCCTGGCCTAGTCGGGCATGTTGTTGCCTGGTCGGCAGCAACAGCCTGGCTAAGAGGGCAGTCCTTCCGAGTGGCGCCTGTGTTTGTATTAGGCTAATGCATCCTGCTGAGCGCGGATGCGTTAAGTTCGATCTATGTTTGTAGACTGTTGAGGCACGCAGCGAGTGCTTGGTCACTCTCCATCGTCGCCAGAGATTTTTTAAGGATGGCATCGATGTCTTCTGGTAGATTTTTTCCGAGTGGAGTCTTAGAGGGCGTGAATTTAGCATAGCACTTGCCCGTCACCCCCATTTTGTAGAGATTGATCAGCAGTAATTTTTGCAAGCTTGTAGAATTCTTGCTGAGTTTTGTTTCTAGAGCGTCAACCCGGATGCATACCATCAAGACGAGATCGTAGCACTTTTCGTAATCAGGCATGAATTCTTTTAAATGCCGTCCTTCCGTTTTAAGATAGCTTAGGTAAATATTCTCATCGCCATGATGGGTTAGGTAGATGTCTGTCGACACTTCTATTTCATCCTGCATCAGGATCTCATTGAAGGTATGATCAATTGTCCCGACTTTGACCGCACGGGGAGACCCTGGCACATTTGGCAAAGAAGTGTAGTCCGCCATCCAATAGGGCTGTGCATCGTAGCTTGAAACGATGTAGTGATTTGGGATGATTTCAGCCGCGTAATTATTTAAAAGATTAAGCTGAGATTGATCTTCAGGTAAATTTGTGTGGCTGACTTTATCTTGGCCGATCAGGAGGTTGTGGCCGCCATAGCGGCTCATTGTTTTTTGCATTATAGTTGTATTCAATTGAAGTTGCGTGGCGGCCACTAGCTGAGTGCTTAGATCAAATTCAGCGCCGACCTAATTGATTTGTACACCGTCACTATAGCGGCAGGGTCAGACATAGGTAGTCCTATGAATGATCGCCATCATCACAACGCGGCTATTATTATAGTTGTGAGTGCGATGTGCGGATTCGGATTTGGATAAAACTGCAAACCCTCTTAGAGATGCATGCCGTGCCTTCTATCAGGAGCGGACGAGGCGCCCCGCCGTCTGCTAGTGGTGGCACCTCCGCTGGCGGAGGCCGATAAGGCAGAAAAGAGGTCATTCCGTAGGTTTCTATATATAAACATACGGAATGACCCCTTCCGTTTTGGCAGGGCAGGGCTCCATTTACTTGTTGAGGAGAAAGACGGCCGCACTGTGGCGGTTGATTGAGGAAAGGGCGAGACTCCTCTATTTTCATATCATTCTACTGAGTGGATTATCAGAAGTACTACATGAGCCCATTTCCACCCTCAGTGGTCGAATGGTTCAGCCTTCATTCATATCTGCTCAGGTGCTTCGCTTACTCCTGTGGCATTGCAAAGCGGAAAAATCCGTTGCCTTGCTGCATGGGCAGTTCGACTTCGACTAAGTCCTCAGGGGCCGAGGTCCATGTGCTGAGATCGTCGCTGCGCTGAATCTGTAACTGTAGCGTTACCGCGTTGTTGTCAATTTGGAGCTGGCTGGAGCCAGGTCGTAGGTCAATCAAATCCGCGATGGTGTACAAACCATAGTCTTGGGCATTGTTACTAACAGTTAGATTCGCCCCATTGAATGCATTAGACCCGATGCTGGTGACGCTGCTCGGAATGTTGACGTTCGTCAGGCTAGTGCAGCTAGAGAATGCGTAATTCCCGATGCTGGTGACGCTGTCGGGAATGGTGATGCTCGCCAGGCTAGTGCAGTTCTCGAATGCGTACTGTTCGATGCTGGTGACGCTGTCGGGAATGGTGATGCTCGTCAGGCTGATGCAGTCACGGAATACGGAACTCCAGATAGTGGTGACGCTGTTGCCGATGGTTGCGCTCGTCAGGCTAGTGCAGTTAGCGAATGCGGCTTCCCCGATGAGCCAGACGCTATCGGAAATATTGATGCTCGTCAGGCCAGTGCAGGTAGAGAATGCGCCACTCCCGATGCTGGTCACGCTGTTGGGGATGGTGATGCTCGTCAGTTTAATGCAGCCCTCAAATACGAAACTCCTGATGTCGGTGAAGCCTTCGGGGATGGTAATGCTCGTCAGGCTCTCGCAGGCCTGGAATGCCCAGTCTCCGATGCTGGTGACGCTGTCGGGAATGTTGACGCTCGTCAGGCCAGTGCAGTTTCGGAATGTGCTACTCCCGATGCTGGTGACGCTGTTGCCGATGTTTGCGCTCGTCAGGCCAGTGCAGCCAGCGAATGCGTAATCTCCGATGCTGGTCACGCTGTCGGGGATGGTGATGCTCGTCAGGCCAGTGCAGTTATAGAATGCGCTACTCCCGATGCTGGTGACGCTGTTGCCGATATTTGCGCTCGTCAGGCCAGTGCAGCCAGCGAATGCGCCACTCCCGATGCTGGTCACGCTGTCAGGAATGATGCTGCTCGTCAGGCCATTGCAGTTATAGAATGCGCTACTCCCGATGCTGGTCACGCTCCGTCCGTCAATAGTAGCTGGAATCTCAATCGCGCCAGTCGCATTAGTCGGATAGTCAATAATCGTCAC
The DNA here is from genome assembly GCA_029252625.1 of Opitutia bacterium. Lineage (GTDB taxonomy): Bacteria > Verrucomicrobiota > Verrucomicrobiia > Opitutales > Coraliomargaritaceae > Lentimonas. The sequence goes on from JAQXBA010000148.1 coordinate 5,309, forward strand.
CGAGACCTCGTCGCCATTGACCGTATAAGTATACAGGTCAAACGTCGCAGCAGCCGCATTGCCTAAAAGTGCGATCGATAGGAAGACGATTAAAAGTCGTGACATTTGGCATACACTTGAGAGCGACAGCAAGTAGGCAATGAAAAAACCAATGCACCTACAGTTTGTTGTGAGTTAAAGGATCAGTATGGGCTCATATCGTTATCTTTGCAGTCGCACGGTAGTGCTCGCTTTGTCTCGTTGGGCGCAAGAGTGCTTTCGGTCTATTCAACGCGAATGCATAAGCACGTAAAGCTGCCCGATTCCAGCAGGCATTCAAGTGTAAAGCTGCGCAATCAACTGTTATGTCTATTCAACCCGCTCTCATACCAGGCAGGCTGGGACATTCGCAGGGCAGGGCTCCATTTTCTTGATGGGGAGAAAGATCGGGGCAAATGCAAATCCGAGCGACTCTTGTGTGGCATCACTTAACAGAAGCCACGGGAAGTAAATAATCAACTTGGACCATGGAAGGTTGGCTGCCCCTTTTACTTCCATCGCTTTGCCAGCACACAAAATCGGGCTGCTGAGTTCAGCTGGAATTAAACTTACATTTTTAGTCTAGAAAATTCGTCACGAGTTGGCGAAATTGAAGAATATGATGCCGAGGATGGAGCACAGATTAATTAATTAATTAATATCCTAGTGGTTTAAGTATTGAAAACGGAATAGTTGTTCATACTAACGGTGCTTCATTTCATGTATGGCACTACGCCGCGTAATAGAACACTCGATGGATTATAAATTATTAGTACTTTTAACTCTGGCTGTTTGTAGCCATGCCGTCGTCGCAGACGATACGCCGCCGGTATCGTCAAATAATTATTCCTATCTCTATTTTGAGAATGGCTATCCGACTCGACTTGCCAGCTACCGCCGTCCGCAGAACGAGGCAAACAACGTGGCGCGTGATAACCCGGATCTAGTTTTCCAGACGGGATACTACAGTGTGGTGCTGGACTGCGATGATATTGCGCTCAAAGGCTACGACGCACTGGTCGGATCTGACTACCGGACTGCACTCAATCAAGATGTCACCACGTTTACACCGGCAACTGCATTTTCCTTGGAAGTGACTCGGGGGGGGGTGGCTTACACTTGCACGGGAGCCTTGGTACAGGCTCCTAATGTGGATAATGTACGGCTGATTGAAAGCGGGCAGTATGTGAAGCGGATCGATCACTTGGGGCTGGTCTTTAAAGATGCGCAGGGTAACGAGCTGGTAGTAGATGACGAGTGCCGCTTGGAAATCAATGCGTGGCCGGATCGCATTACCTTCGTATTAGACTTTACCAGCGAGACCGCCAACCCCATTACCAGCACTAAAGTTGAATTACAGTCACCGAATGGTGTGACGCACAGCGCCGAATCTCAGACGAATAAGGCGTCTTTGACCCTGAAGCCTCAGGAGGATACCAAGCTCTCGACGCTAATCCCCAGCGAGTATGTGTCGCAGGCTACCAATCTGCAGACAAATGCGGCTTTGGAGGTGAGTTTTGATCCGGACACGCATGCCTTCAATATCGATGTGCCGGCAGGTGCAGTGAAGTATCCCTCTGCTATAGATCGAGTGGACGAATATCTGATCGAAGTGACGAATCCGCTGTCCGCAGTTACCAATATACCTTTACGCTTCATTCAGCCCAGCCCTAGGGCGATCACGGGAACGGTCATGCTGCTCAGTGATGCCGACAGCGGTCGACCGCTAGGGATTCCAGTACAGCTCTCAAAAAATTGGCATGTTAACATTGCAACTGTGCACGGAGGGACCTGGCTACGCGGCTCCACAATGCTCACGCTGCAACCGGGCGCTACTCAGCGCATCAAGTTGCGCCTAGTCTACGGATACTGGGGCGGGGCCGGGACGGTGTCGCACAGTCAGCTATCCCTCGTCGGTTTTGTGAAGGGGAACTGGAAATGGGACGAGAGCGCACTCGGCGCCTGGGGCGAGTCGATGACCTTCGATCCGACTCTGCACCTGGGGGCGGCCTTCATGTGCGACATCCGTCCATCCTTCACTCAAAGTTATGAAAATTCTGGCGCCTATAAGGATGGACGCATTGCCAATACCACGTATAACTGGACTGAAAACGTCGGTGGCGGTGATTTCCTGACCTACCGTGACAGTGCCAATTCCTATCACTGGCTGAAGCGCCTGAAGACTTGCTACTATCAAACTGGGCCGAACTTGACCGAAGTACATTATTCCGGTGTGACCGATGACGATAAAATACGGGTCAACTATACCAGCCGCATGGTTGCGACGGGCGATTACCACCGCCGTTTTCACGCTTACCAATACAACTTCCTGGAGAATGTAAGCAATCCGCGTCGTCTGGTTTTTTATCAGATGGCCGCTGATTATTACAGCTTCGCGAACTTTTCAGATTTCCACGTTGGCGATGCCACTGGTTTATTGACCACCGTTGATATTAACGATGCTGGGAATCCAATCGCGGGCGGAAACAGTTATAAAGGGGAATCTATTCTTATGGACGGCAAATGGCTCAGTGCCGATGAGATATCAGGCCAATATGGCTACGCTGCGCAAGCGCTGCGCGGGTTGATTCCGCTTAGCTCGACCTTGAACGGCAATGCCTTCCCGCTGCATCTTCATAAATATGGGCGTGCTTATAATTCGAGCACCGTATTGTTCGACTTTAGTTCGGACGCGGTTAACCGTTCCTACAGTGCCGGTGATGTGGTGGCCGGAGAAATTGAGTTCATCATGCCGCCACAGCACCGGGATAATTACTGGGGCAGCGACGGTGAACTGATTGCGCGCCTCAGCGGCTATGGCGATACGAATTGGGAACCGGTGCGCGACGAATTGGTCGAAAATATTCAAATGGCTGTCAGCGTGCATCAGGGTACGCTGCAGAATAATTATCCGCTGGAAATCCAAGCGGCCACGGGTAAGCGAGTCTTGACCGACTTTACCGTGACTCGCGGCGGGATCGGACATGTCCCACTACTGCTGAAGGGTGCGGATGCTGGTTTGGAGCTCAAGGTGCAGCGCTACAGCTCCGGTGCCTGGGTCAATCTAGAAGCAGTGGATATCGAAGATGACACCTACTACCAAGGGGTAATTAATGCCGATGGTAGTATGGATTATAGCTTCAGTATTCCGCGCCCCGCCGGCGATCACGATCTCGATGCTGCGTGGCGCGTGCGGGTGCTCTACGCCAACTTGCCGCTCAATTCAAATGGTCAGGAAATACAGCCGTACGAGAAGTGGGTCAGTGATCTAGGAATCGATGATGCTGCCGTCAGTGATGATTCTGATGGTGATGGTACGAGTAACTTGCTGGAGTATGCCTTCGGTATGGACCCAGCACTTGCTAGCGCTAAGCAAGCGGCCTACGGCAACGGAGTAAGGCCTGGCTTGCCGCTACCAATGGTGCAAACCACGACGCCCAACAATGTTGACTTTAGTGCGGTCTTCGCTCGGCGTAAAAACTGGGAGATGGAAGGACTGAGCTACACCTTGCAGGTGAGTGCCGATCTCATCAATTGGGAAAACGTCGATGAGTCACCCACGGTCATCGTGAGTGACAGTAGCGAAGTCGAGATCGTCTCGGTGTCTTGCAATCGTTCGGTTCAGACCAGTGCAGGTTCAGCAGCAGCCACATTCTTCCGTGTGTCAGTCACTCAAAACTAGCTCATACGATTCTGCGTATACTCACGATGCTTGTCTCTTCGGCCGATGCTAAAAGTCAGGATGTAGTCGCAAATGCCGACGATCTGGGTACCTTTAAATGCGGAGAGTTGGTTGTAGTGTGTGCCTCCCCGAGCACTACAGCCGCTGATGGCAAGCTTCATGGTATCTAGTTTCGGAGTAATGAACCGCCCATGTATTTTCCTTTGCTTGCCGGGGCGGCCATGGCATGCACAGTTTGGTTCGCCATGCCCATTGCTGCGATGCACAGGCCCGCGTCGCTAATTTTCTGAATGAATTGACGTTTGCTATTAGTATTTTGTGTCTGATGTTTATCAGATTTTAATTTTGGGATTGGATTGTTTCTTTTGTTTGAGTGACTTTTAACCAACACGGATCTTTCCAAAGGCCGAAAAGATACCGAAGCAGCACGCAACTGAGAGCGCGCCTAACCCAATGCCGATGCCGACATTGCCATAGAGGAAGCTACCAATACTAAATAGACATGCGTAAACCATGAGGGTGCCCATGAATACGCAGAGTAGTTTGAGTGGCATCTGCCAATCGACATCTTCAGCGCCGTTTAGATCGACTCCTTCTGCTTTAGCATCGCGCAGCACTTTGGCCCAACCTGGACCACCTGGGTGGCACTGACGGTAAAATGCATAGAGCGTCTCTTTGGCAACCGGCTTGCTTACTAAAGTAGCAATGATCCACGACAGTGTGACGACGATGACCATGAATATCAACTTGACCGAGAAGGTCAGGCCAGTGACGTCTGGGTGGTAGATGAAGACGCTGCCATCCTTGATGATGCCACCGAATCCGATGCTAGCCGCCTCGATGCCTTTAATCGGCTTGTCGCGCGACTCAAGTGTGGTGTTGATGGTTTCTAGGAGTGCTTTACGAAAGCCCATTTTGAACTCTGCAAGTGGGGCAGCCCATGCCGGTGTTTGTTGCAACACATAGGCTTCTGTGAGTGCTCCGACTGAGAGTGACTGGGCGAAGTCTGCTTGTTGCGTGTAAACAGTGGCATACGCATCATGGGCAACTGCGCGAGCTGCTTCGTCGCTCTTAGGAGTGGCTTTCCATGCTTCGGATGCTTCGTCGACTGTTACCTTGAGCGCGTCGAGTGTGCTAGCACCTTCGATGTTTTCGGCATCAATGTATGCGATCAGCGCAGGGTCTTCAATTTGATGAACCTTTGCCGCAACATTATCACTCGAGACGAACCAGCGCAGTGCACCCGCATCGCCTGGGCCGAATACGAGCCAAATCGCAGCAAGGGTCGCGGCGAGCATCGCGACGATTTCCGTCATCGCGTTGATGCGCCACCAGAACCAGCGAAGCAGATAGATCGCACCTGTGCCAGCCCCAGAGAGGAACAGCAACTCGAAGCTCTTTTGTGCGGAGTCGAGAATGGTGAGCGAAAGTGTGCCCGCGAAGACCATCAGGGCAACGGTGCAAATACGACCCATGCGAACCATATCTTTTTCTGAAGCGTCTTTTTTGACGAAGCGTTTGTAGAAGTCGTTCACCACGTAGGAGGACCCCCAATTGAGGTGGGTGCCAATGGTCGACATGTAAGCGGCGATCAGCGACGCGAC
>JAQXBA010000161.1 GCA_029252625.1 Opitutia bacterium
GATGGCTACGTGGACGCCTTCCCCACTGTGCAGGTCACCCACGGCGAACTCTTCGCACTGCTTGTCGCCCAGAAAGCACTGCAGCCCTACAAGGGCACACCGTTTCACGCACCACTCGAAGCGGCGCTGCAAAAACTTTCGGATGGCTTGAAGGATAAGGTGTTCATGTCGCTGGATCGACTCGATGCACCGGTGAGTTTTAAATCTGCTGGCGTCTCCACAGCCGACCTCGAAATTTTTCAATTCGTCACCCGTGCGGTGGAGCAGGAGTTGGAGTTGGAATTTGAATATAAGAACTTGGGCGGCAGTCGTTGGAACCGACGCAAGGTGCAGCCCTACCACCTGTGCTGCGTGGAGAACCAGTGGTACCTAGTGTGCTGGGACAAGGTCCGCAAAGCATTGCGCACGTTTGCACTGGTTCGGATGCGCAAGGTCACCTTGACCGACAATAACTTTAAGCGCCCCAAAGACTTCGACATTCAAAAACATTTAAAAGATGCCTTCGGAGTCTTTCGCGGAGACAGCATGCACAAAATTCGCATCGAATTCGACGCATGGGCCGCACAGCTGATCCAAGAAAAGGACTGGCACCCCGCTCAGGAGATCAAAGCGCTCGAAGACGGCCGCATCGAGTTCCGCATAGAACTCGCTGATCTGTTTGAAATTGAACGCTGGATCCTCGGCTGGGGCTCGCATGCTAAAGTGCTTAGACCTGCAAAGCTTAAAAACAGCGTGCGCAAGCATGCGCAGGGAATCTTAGAGGACTAGACTTGAGAGCCGAGATCGGAGATTTGAGGGTTAAAATATAGGGAGGTGCTGGGTGACCGCTGGGCTAGTGGCAGTAGCGACCGTGCAAGCCAATGTGGTGAAAAAAAAATCGCGATTATTGCTGGGGTCACCCCGTATTTGTCCTACCCCAGTGGGCACAATACAAACCAGTGAACATTCGAACACATCCACTTTCACAAAAGATGCGCCTGACTCCCCAGTCGATTCGTCGAGTCGCCGACGGGCTTGTCATACAGGGGCCGCAAGGCCCAGTGTTGATCCGTCGGCAAATGGCACGGATTAGCTTGAAGTATCAAGGTGAACAACTGGTGAATGGCAGCGCAGCCGCCTACTCGAAGGAATTACTCAAACAAGCGATCGAGCTAACTAATCGATTCCCTTTCGCATGGAGGATCGAAGCGGACGGCACGCAGCGCATCATTGATCACCAACGCTACTACGAGCAAACCTTCAGAGCAGACCTAAGGGGCATCGAACTGCTCAAGCGTTGGACTCGTAGCCCAACAAATAATAAGCGAACACTCAGCTAAATTGATGAGCAAAAGATGGCAACAGAGAGCCAGTTGACTCTACTAGCTAGTTGATTGTATGCACATAAGCAACGCCCGCGAGCAGGTAGAGCTCATCGCGATAAATACAAAGTGCGACTGTCTCGACGCCTTGATCGTAGCATTTAAGTCCAGAGGGGCGCGCGGCGATGCATGCTGTGGGTCGGCATTGATCTTTAAAAATGAATACCTGGCGAAGTACTAATAGCCCGGATGCCAGCCCTTCCAGGCAAACTTATAAATAAGGCCCTCAGAGTCGGTGTAAAACGAGCGAGTGTAGGTATTGGTACTGGTCGACTCTGGGATATAAGTAGTGGTACTGACTTGGTTGCCAGTCGTGTTGACATGCTCATGGCTGCGCGTGGTAGCATGCTTAGAACTGCCGTACTGCGTAGCGGCGTAATGGTGCAGCGCTCGGTGCGAAGTGTCGGGCTGGACGGCATGCGAGTGGAGACTACTGTTGGTGTTATGCGTGGTCGTCGTGGTGACCCGTGCGGGTGTGGTGTGGCTGGTGATGAAGTGCCAAGTAAGCAGCTTGCCGCCCTCGCCGTTATCGATTTCGCTATCGGGCTCGCCCCAAGTCGCGACGACATTTGCATAATGCTGACCGACGTAGCCCTGCATGCGCTCGTCGACACTGACGCACCCCAGTTGAAACAAAGGACTAAGCAATAAGACAGTAAATCGAAGTCGGTTTTTCATGGGCGGATGATTATTTGAATGGGGGTCGGGATTGGTGGGTAGTCTTGGCGATTAACTGTCTGTAGGCTTAATTTAAATACATGTCGGACTCAACTTTGAAATTTAGAGCGGCACCGACACCAGCAACGACCCGCAGTATTTTCGGGACTGCGAGCGAGCGTATCATTGCCTGCTTAGTGAGAGATGAGCGCCTATGGTTAATTGCTCGATGGCGGCAGGGATGGCTTTTTTAAAGCGAAAGAAGCCAGCCTGCGCGTGTGGATAGAAATGGTCGTCCCACCATGGGCGTTGGCAGACACACTCAATTTTTTTGTTACGCAGCGCCTGCTGCAGCTCAGGTAAGACCTTATTCCAGATACCAATAGATGGCTCGGCCATCAGCAGCACCTCGATGTTCGCTTGTTCAGCCCATGCCACGACAGCATCGATCTGGGTGTGAACTTCTCCTCTACCATCGAGTGCATCGCGCAGGCAATTGTGCCGAAAATCAAATACCGACTGTGCGATGCGATGCGTTTGATAGGACTGCTGCGGAATCAAGCCTGCGATCGCAGCAACTGTTGCCTGCTCGCCTAGCCAATTGCGCGCCGATAAGTCCTCCTCGTGCAACAGCAGGCCGACTCGTGCAGATTCCGGCATCTGAGCCAGTGGTTGATGAGGGGTGGCGACTGGATTGCGTGTGCTGTGAGACACATCTACAGGAACGCTTGCAAATTCAATCTGCGGGTTCAACCGACCATCGCTGTATTGCCGAATATTATCTGCGCTGGCCATATAAGTTTTACCCTCGGTATGTAAGCCCGCCACCCAACGCCAACTAAGTGTGTTGGAGGCGGGATCACCATCCAACAAATTCCTAAAGAAAAAATCAGCCCCCAAGCTCCATGGCAATTTGAGTGTATGAATCCAGATACTAGCATACCACATCCGCGCATGATTATGCAGATAGCCGGTGTCGAGCAGTTCGCGCGTCCAGGTATCCATGCAGTCGATCCCGCTGGTGGCAGTGACTAAGGCATGGTAGCGCGACTGCTCCGGCAGTGAGGCTTGATCCGCCGCCAATTCAGCACAATAATCCTGCCACACAGTCGGCCGACGGCTCAGCCAGCCCTTCCAATAGGTGCGCCAACAGACCTCATCAATAAATTTTGCCGCCTCTTTAACAGTGTGCTGTTGCAACACCGCAGCGATCAGCTCCCATTCAGGCATCGCGCGCAGGCGCACCCAAGGCGATAGCATCGAAACATTGTCTCGGTGCTTACGACCAAGATCATAATTGCGGGCACGGGCATAGTCCAGACCCGCACGCGGTAGAAATCGTTCGAGTGTATCACGCGCTCCTTGTTTGCTAGAATAAAACACAGATAAATAAACGAAATTAAGGCACAATCCTTACTGGTAGCCTTTAAACCTTCGGCATTTGCGGAGCTGCAATGCGGCGGCAGCAGCAATCGCGATGCATACAGCGACACCAAGCAGACAGTCGGAGCCGCCGCTTTGGTGCTGCCGTCGTTTTATACAGAATTAATCCAAGCCCTAAAAACCTTTGGGTAAAGGCACTACGAAACTCAAGTCGCGAAAAGCGCAGTGTTTGAGTCAACGAAAACAAAAATTGGCATAGGGAAGCGCTTTAAGCCGTGCGTACTTAAGCGCCAAGATTAGCGGCAAAAGTACGCGGTGAAAATGCGGCTCCTTTAAGGCACAAAAAAAGCGACCCAATTGCGGGTCGCTTGTTCACAATAGATGCGTTACTTTTAGAATGAGCAAGACAACTCTAATTGAAAAGCAAATGCGGATACACCGCTTGAAAGCGTGGCGTCACTATGCTTAAATTCTGAATCACGAAATCCAATATAGCGTACTCCGCCAGTAATCGCCCAAACTTCGTTCAAAGCGTAACGCGCACCCGCTTTAAATTGATATGCAAAAACAACATCAGAATCATCGTCTGATAGACTCTGGCCTGCATTGTTTAAACTGAGCGCTTGCTCAAAGTGATCAAAACCAACACCAACGCCTAGGTAAGCAGTAATGTTATCGCTTACCGCAATATCATAGCCCAAGTTAAGCATGCCTCCGTGCACGTCGTATTCGTCCTGCAACTCCGTATCTCCAGCGGCAAAAGTCGTGCCCAAAAATTGATTGAGAACATCTGCATGATTCGTAGCCAGCATTCCGTGTCTTGTGCATTATATTAATCGTTTATCAACGAACGGAAAACTTCTGCTTTTGAGTAAGTGCTGAGTATTATTGCGCCATAACTTTGAGGCGCACAAATCTTCGATCTCCAGTTGTTGCGGGGAAGGTGTAGGTCACATCGTCTACGCTAATCACCACGGTACTACCGAGAGATTGATTTGCCCACTCGCCGTCAAGCGTTGTCGTGGATTGCACTACGAAGTCGGTTCCGTAGGACCCGGAGTAGTCAGGTCCCATCGTCCAAGTGACGCTGAGGACGCCAGCGCTGTTCGCAACACTCGGCATCTCCGTGAAGCCAGTCGTGTTACCGTTCAGACCGCCAATAAAATACTCCACCCCGTTATCCACGCCATCATTGTCGTGGTCTTCAGTGAACTCTGCGCCTGCCCCATTAATCGAGGCCCAAGAGGCATAGCCAGCGTTGGCAGGGCCGCTTAGAACGGTCAAAATACCAGCGCCAGTAAAATTGCCGGAGGAATCCGTGCTGGTGTAGTTTCCCGCCGGCTGCTGGACAGCTCCGAAGAAGAGCGTGTCGACGGTTTCCGTATTGGTTAGGTCCACTTTGCCACCTGCTATGACGAGTTTGCCGTTATCCGCGATCGAAGTTCCGTTGACGGCAAGTACTCCGCCATTGACCGAAGTCTCACCGCTGTAGGAGTTGACTCCAGCGAGAATGAGCGTGCCGACTTGGGTCTTAGTCAGCCCGCCAGTTCCGGTGATGACACCAGCAAAAGTGACATCCCCGACCGTAGAATTATGACCGCCCACCTGAACCGTGAGATCTCCGGACAGAATCGGTGTGCTATTCAGGCTGAACGCCGTTGTAGGCTGGTCGTCTTTGTTGAAGACAACGCTGCCAGTAGTCGGCAAAGTGACGCCGGTAATCGTCGCATCCTGACGCATGGATAGCGCCGTGCCCGAAGCGAGGTTGATAGTTTGGTTGTAAGTGGGCGAACCGGCCGCGTTGAATGCAATAGTACCGGCGTTGACCTGAACGGAGCCGTTAGGCGTGAGTGCGCCGGCATTCGAAATGAACAACCGCCCACCTTGAACGATCGTGCCGCCGCTGTAGTTGTTGTTGCTTCCAGTTAGGACCACACCACCGGTTGGTCCCTTAACTAACGTTAGGGGTGCACCGCTGTCTTGGATAGTCCCGGCGAAGATAGAGTTGGCGTTCAACGTCAAAACCACATTGGTGGAGGCCGCGGTATTGTCCACCACCCCGCCACCGATGAGGCCATTGATTGTTTCGGAAAATCCATTGAGATCAAGTGTGCCTGAGACCGACACATTACCTTTGCCAGCACCGTCGGGTATAACATCGGCCGCGCCGAGTCGCAGTGTACCCGCGCTGATGGTGGTGTTACCAGTGTAGTCGTTATTTCCGGATAGAACCAAGCTGGAAGTCGCACTGGCCTGCGTGACGCTGATGACATTGGGCCCGATATCGGCACTAATCGTGGTATCGCCAGTTGCGGTGCCTTGGGAGGTCAGGCTGCCGCTGTGGTTGATGGGTGCGTTTTTGAGGTTGATAACGTTTGCCGCGAGTCCGAGGTTATTGAGGGTCAGATTGCCTGATCCAGTCACGCCACCGAAGAGGTTTGCTGCCGCTTTGATTGTCCCGTTAATTACATTGTCGTAGGTCTGCAGAGTGAGATCGCCATTTAAGGTGACCGGAGCAGTTAGGTTGAATCCGGAGCCGATACCGTTCGCACCAATCACAATCTGCCCGCTGTCCGACGCATTGACAGTTATGGGATTACCCAGCGACCTGCCAGTGATGAGAGTAGCCCCGGGCGAGCCGGCACCGCCCATAGTAACCGTGCCAGCACCCAGTGCGGCATTGGTGAATTTGGCTTCCACGGTGCCGTTCTGGATAGTGAGCCCACCGGTGAAGATGTTCGCACCGCCTAGAGACAGCAGCCCCGAACCAGTCTTAATCAGAGAAGCGCTCACCCCACTATCGTCTGCAAGGTTACCGGTAAGTGTGATCTTGCGCGCGGTGCCGGCACTGTCCTGCGCCTGAATGATCACGCCACCGTCGGCGGCGCCGAGTTGCATATCCAGTGAAGAGCTCCAGCTCCGATCGGCACCCAGCGTGCCACCCTGCAGTTGGATCGTGATCGGCAGGTCAGCCGCTGCGGAACCTCGGGTAATACCTTGCTGGCCAAGGTAGAGGCTGCCGCCGCTCAGTTGCAGCAATGCAGACGAGGCGGCGTTGAAAGTACCAGATTCGCTGCCAAACTGAATGCCGTTCGCAGTCACGGTGCCACCGGACTGGTGCATGCTGGCAAAGTAGGAGTCATCGGTCGTACCCGCTTTAAAAAAGTAGATCTGGTTGTCGATGCTGCTAGTTCCAACCGTAAGCGTGCCACCCTGCACATCGAGCCTACCATTTGATGTAGGTGTATTGGCGATACGAATCTCGCCGGACCGGGAAGCTTCGGTGCCAACATTCACCGTGGCACCGCCTTGAACAGTCAAAGTCGAAGTGTTAGAGATGCCAGTGCCCTTTCCGATGCCGAGGTAGGCATTGTTGACGGTCGACGTCGTGTTGTTGCCGTTGACTGTTAAGGTGCCACCGGAAAGAGTGTAGTTCACGCTGCGGCTGTTACTAGAAATATTGTAACCGGTATTATTGCCGGGCGTGATTTTAAAAGTCCCCCCGCTCTGATTGAAGCTGGCGACTGCGACCTTGCCGACGTTGGCAGTATAATCCCCAGCGGTCATATTGACGGTGCCGCCACCGTTGAAATTATATTGCGAGTTAGACGCGCCGCCGCCGAGATTCAAGGCTGCACCCGAGTTCACCGTGATGGCGGCCGGCTTGTTTCTTAGATAGGTGATGGCGGAATTGATGGTCGCAGTTTTTTCTGCCGTCACGTTGATCGAGGAATTATTCGTACCATCGTCGAGCTGCAACTCAACTCCCGCGCCTCCCGAAAGCGAGTAACCACTGTTGGCGAAAGTGATTCCGCCACCTACCTGAACCGCTCCCGAAAGCGTTACCGTATAGCTGCCATCCGTGCCCGCACCGAAGGTGGCGAAATCCATGTTGGCATTGTTCCAGTTCTGATTGTTCGCATCGATTATTTCGTTGCGCCAGTTGCCGGTAACGTTGGCCCAGTTGCCGCTGCCGTCTTGCGCGCCAGTAGCAGCTGAATTCGCATCCCAGGTCAGCGGATACGACGGACGCGTGAAATTTCGATCTTGCAGGCTGGGACCCACCGTCACCGGATTTGTGAAGCCATCTGGCTGAATGGTCGAGCCTGTCGAGGCGGTGAGTGTATAAGTGCCCGCCGCTAGACCCGTAATAATATAACGGCCACTCGCATCCGTGTTATCGCTTTGAGTGGGAGACACGCGCACGACAATTCCTTGCAGCGGCAAACCCTGAATCGTACTTACCGAACCTTCGATGAAAAACGTGCCAGATGCGCCGCCCACTTGAACCACATAGTCCGCTGTGGTGCTGAGACCTTTCATATCAGAAACGGTGCATTGCACAATATAGAAGCCAGCCGCCGGCCAGCTTTTGCTGGCGATCGCACTGTTATTGGTCGTGGTGGTGCCATTGCCCCAATCCCAAAAGTAAGCGAGTGTATCGCCATTCGGATCGCTGGCGTTACAGGTAAAGGTGACGCTGCCATTAACCGCTGGGTTGGAATTGTTAGCGCTCAGAGTCGCCTCTGGTGGGAAATTGCCAGAAACGTTGCCGCGAGTCGCCGTGACATCAATCCAGTTCACACCGTCTGGATCGGTGCCGCGGCCCACCGGGGTAATGTGAATAGCTGCCGCAGTGTCGGAGAAAGTCATGCCAATCGGCAGAACCGCATCGGTCTTGTCAGATGTATCAGGCTGCATATCGAGCAACAGCGGTTGCTGGTAGCCGCCGTTGATGTTGGCCCAGTTCACCAGCACGCCGTCTCGCATCCCATAGTTCGTGCCATATAGTTGACGATGTTCGATCCAGTAATCATCCGAGTTGCCGGGGCGCTGCACGACTAGCGCCCGCTGGTTTCCGTCGGCCTGGACCTTGTCCATGGCGCGGATGCGTGTAGTCGTGGTGCCATTGGTCGTGATCTTCACCACGTCTGTGTCGGGTATCCAATCGAGATAGTTTTTCACACTGGCACCAAAATGCCGACTGGCATGCGGTGAAGGGCCCACCCCCATGATGTCGAAAACGTTTCCATAAGCCCACTCGTCGCCGGGGCCTATCACGCTGCCATCATCGGTATCCCATGCCCCAGAATGCGGCAGGCCGAAATTGTGCCCCAGCTCATGGGCGCAGGTTTTGAGATTCCACTGGCGGTTGTGCAGCCACGCTCCGCGCCCACCCACAAATGCCACACCGGCGGTTCCAGGCATGTTTGGCTGGCTGCCGGAGATCACCACCTCATAGGTATAGTCTGTGTAAATGTAACCCGCGGCTACAGCCGCCGAGCGCGCGGCATCCAGTATACGGCTAAATTTGTTGTAATAACTGGCATTGTTCGGCAACCGCAGCGTCGGCGTGAATTCAGAGCCCTGCCCCTTCAATGCGAAGGTCGCTTTTTGAGAGGACATGTCAGTATAAACGGAATTCATGTCAGAGATCAGAGTCTGCAAAGTTGAATCTGGGGCGCTCTGTCCTTGGAAATCTGGAAAATCCACGCGGATGATGAGCAAGGTTTTCTGCCCCTCGGTTTGTGGGCTATAGGCGATCACGCCATCCAGATCCGAAGCCAAGGCCGCAGTGGCACCGGATTGCTCGGCACCTTCAGCAAGCAGCAGGGCCGCGATGGCTTGGGCATCATCGGCATAGCGAGTGATCCGGCCGCCGCCAAAAGCGATCACTACTTCATCAGCGGCATCCTTCGGCTGAGTACTGTTCGACGCTGGAGGAGCTTGGTTCAACATTTGCCCAGCCTCCACTCTGGCAGTAAGTTCCGATGGATCCAGCACACGCCCCGGAAATTCAGATAGTGCGAGTTTGTCATCGAGCGCCAGGCCGTGGATGGCGATATTGTCGCGGGTCGGTATCGCGCCGCGACGGCCATAAGTGTAGGCGTCGAAGACATGGCCATCCCGCAGTGTTACTTTGCGTTCGATCTGGCAGCCACGGTTACCGTCCAGAGTCGTCGCCCTCGCCATCAAGTCGCCACTCGCATCGACTTGCCTCTCAAGTAGTGTCAAGACCTCTGCAGGCAACTGCCCGCGCACTGCATGAGGCACCGCGAGTTCGAGCGCCCGGCGCGGGTTCTGCTCAATCAGATTGAGCAGCGCCTGGCGGCGCTGCTGCGCCAGCTGAATGCCTTGCTGAAGGTTCGCGCCAGCAACCATCTGACTTTCCGTCCATCGGCGGAATTCCTCAAACACTGTCTCGGCGACAGGTTCACTGAAACCTAGAGCTGCCCGCTTGGGCAGCTCTAGACCTGATTCTGGCAGCGGTGCATCCAAGCCGACCGTAGGCGCCTCAATTGGACAACACGGCGCCGCTTCTTTTACTAGGACTTTTGCCGGCTCTACTGCAAGCGCCACTTCAGTTACAGCAACTGTTTCTGGAATCTTCGGATCTTCGGGGTGCCCCACCCAGTGTAGCAGCAGTAGCAAACTGGCTGAAAGCGCCAAGAGCCTTAGGATAAAACGTTTCATCTAAAATAAATAAAAAAGGACAAAACAGGGTTTAAAAGTCAAGAAATATGCGAGATAGACCGAGGTATAATTGTAGTTGCAATAACACCAGCGCCACAACGAATCATCCAAGTGACGACTGAATGCGACGGTCAACCTGCGTGTATCAGCATATGTTTAATCTGCAGCTGTTGGGTCCGAGCGAAGCGGCAATTGATAAAGTCAGAATGGATGCTTGAAGAATCTGTGCCTGTGGTATGCTTTACTCAGGGACACCACCACTCACTTATGAATTCAACCTTTACATACCAAACAGAAGTTTTTTTCGACGAGCTCGACGGCTTGGGCATGCTTCACCACACCCGCTACCTGTTGCATCTGGAAAGGGCTCAGCAACAGTTCTTTCAAGAATTACTCGGGGTTGCGGACTTTAATATCGAGCGGGACGAAGACATCTTCGTGGTCGTGCACAATGTCGAGGCACGTTTTCGACAAGCGTTTACCGTACCAGGCCCAATCGCGGTCGACTTCCAGATCGAGCGCGTGCGCAGCAGCGGCGTAACGATGCGCTTCACCGTTCGGCACCCGCAGGACGACAGCATAGTTTATTGCGATGGCAGCCGTACGGTTTGTAAGCTGTCTAGCCAAACACATCAACCGACGCCTTGGACAGACGAGTTCCAAGCAGCGATGAAGGCCTACTAAGCGGGTGGGCTCGACTGCAACACCACCGGTTCTAATTGTGGGTGCCGGCATGGCAGGCTTGGCTTGCGCGGTGCAACTGCATCGAGCTGGGCGGCAGGTACGTATTTTTGAAGCCAGCGATGCTGTGGGCGGCCGTGTACGGACTGATAAAGTTGATGGGTTTTTATTGGATCACGGCTTTCAAGTCTATCTAGATCGTTATCCAGAGACTGGCAAATTGCTCGACCTCGAGGCGCTCGACCTAAAAGCCTTCGAGCCGGGTGCGTTGATTTATCGAGACGGACGTTTACACCGTCTAATGGATGTATTTCGGCGACCTGCGAGTGCCTGGAGCAGCCTGACTGCACCGGTCGGCAGTCTGTCCGATAAACTGCGGGTGGGCCTGATGCGGATGAAAATTCTGAATAGCTCGTTCGAGGCAATTGCCGCACGTGAGGATCGCTCAACCGAGGCCTACTTGCGCGACTGCGGGTTTTCAGAATCGATCATTGACCGTTTTTTTCGCTCCTTCTACGGAGGTATTTTTTTGGAGCGCGCGTTGCGCACTTCCAGCCGAATGTTCGAGTTTACTTTTAAACTCTTCGGCCAGGGCAGCGCCACCGTTCCAGCTCAGGGTATGGGGCAAATCCCCAAACAACTGGCTGCACTCTTACCAGATGGCAGCATCCAGCTTAACCAAGCGGTCCACGCAGTCGGCATCGATTCCATCACTCTCGAAAGTGGTGAACGCATTCAGGGCTGTGCCACCGTGGTGGCGACCGACGGCTCGGTGGCACACGCCCTGCTCCCCGGCCTGCAAGCTTCGCCACCTGAGTGGCGCTCAGTGACCACCCTGTACTTTGCCGCGGATCGCTCGCCGATCCGCGAAGCCATTATTTGCCTCAACGGATCTGGGGCTGGCACAGTCAACAATGTGTGCGTGATCAGCGATGCCGCCCCGAGCTATGCGCCCCCGGGCCAGTCACTGCTGTCGGTGTCGGTGCTCGGCTTAGTCGAGGCAGATGGCCTCGTCGAACAGGTGCGTTCAGAGCTGCTCGAATGGTTCGGCCCGGAAGCCAGCAGCTGGCGGCATTTACGAACCGACCACACCCGCCGCGGCTTGCCAGAGCAGTTGCCAAACCGCAGTGCCCCGACCAGTATCAACCAGGCGGGAGTATGGGTCTGTGGCGACCACTTAAGTAGTGCCTCGATCGAGGGCGCCGTCGTCTCAGGCAAGCACACGGCGGCGGCCATCCTGGCAGCCAGGGATTCGACTAAATCTTAATTTGGCGACGATGTTTCGTTCGCGTCACGCCGCTCAGGTACGGATCACTCAAAACACTTTTCAAAAAAAGCTTCGTCGCGATGAGTGGGTAAAGGAGGGAGGGCGACTCGCCCTCCTGCGCGGGGTATGTGGGCGGGTCGCCCACACTCCTATTACGGTCAGTTGCCTTCCCCGCTCATCAACGATGAACAAAAAAAAGGCCCCACATGTGCCGGTTAAGGGGGAGTTCTTAAGCCTTTTGTGTCTAAGGTGGGCGCTTCCTTGTCAGTTTTTGCCTTCCGGTTGACGGCTGGACAGCGACCTTCAAGGTTTCAGCTCCCGATTACTAAAGAGTAAAGGACAGATACTCCGATTAAGATCGAACACTGCAGGGTTAGCACAACAGTAGCCAGCGATCGGATCCGCGCAACACGGAAAGCATACAAAATAAAAGGTTCTTCGTCATTTGCCGGGGAGATACTATTCTGCGCCTAATGGGGCGACTATTTTGTTGGTGAGGGTCGACCTCCGTGTCGACCACGGGCACTTTAGAAGCCGCATGAAAATCTAGAGGTCTCCAAGCGCTGATCATCCTGTCAGACTCACACGCATCGGTACCGGACGACACGGAGGTCGTCCCTCCCAAGAGCAAAAAGCACATTCAATGCTCCCCACATATATCAATGCCTGCCCCGCTAATCGACGATGAACCAAAAAAAGCCTCCAGTAATGGAGGCCTTTTA
This sequence comes from Opitutia bacterium, assembly GCA_029252625.1. Classification (GTDB taxonomy): domain Bacteria; phylum Verrucomicrobiota; class Verrucomicrobiia; order Opitutales; family Coraliomargaritaceae; genus Lentimonas. The sequence goes on from JAQXBA010000161.1 coordinate 12,546, forward strand.
AATTAAACGTTACGTAGCAAATTAAACAGCTGGTGATTTCTGTTTCGCCAACCAGCGCTCGATACGGCCGATCGCTTCGCGGAGGCGTGGATCTTCTGGCTTCATGCGATCAAGCACATTGATCGCGGTGTCGGCATAATCGAGTGCGGTGGCACTGTTGAGTTTATCGAGCTCTGAGTGCTTGATCTCACCATTACGGATCATGACCTTGGCATCGTGTTCGATCTCGGCGTTGCTGCCGCCGGGTGCACCAAACTCGCCCTTGCCCTTACCGCTGCTACGACCACCCCCGCCGCCTTCGCCCTCACTGGAGCTACGCTCGGTCTTGCCGCGAGGTTCGCGCTCGATGCCGGTGGGATACTGTTTGCCGTCTTTACCAGTGACGCTGTCCTGAGGGGCAATGCGCTCCAGCTTCTCCATGGCGGTACGATTGCGGCGCACCAGATCACCCGACACGCGACACAGTTCGGCAATCACACTATTGGACATATTCGGCCACTCTTCTAAAGCAATCTCGACTGCATTGCGCTTGTCCGCATTGGAGCGATAGATGCCGTTGGTGGAATTCGCGCCGAGCGCGTGGCGTAGCGCATCTGTGCGCGAACCTTCATGCACCTCTGCAGAGATCGATTCGGACTCATTGCGCTGCGCAGCAAGGAAGCGGTGGAAGCCGTCTGCGAGCCAGTATTTGGCACCGTCATAAAATACGGTGATCGGTGGAAATACCGCGCCGACAGCCATTTCGTCGGCGTAGCTGTTAATCGCATCATCATTGGTCTCCACACGTGTTTGTGTGCCGCCATAGATGTCTACATCTTCGAGTGTTAGATCTTTAGTTTGCATAAATAAAAAGCGATGATATGTGGGTGCTCGTCTCCCAGATGACAAGTGAGAATACGTCTAAGGCTGAATACAATATAAGGCGAAGTGCTACGCACCACTCCCCGATCGCACGCTCGAGACCACGGCGCGACTGCTGCTCTCTCTCTGAAATGCAGACTTAGTCGGCGGCAGATACAAAATCAGGCGTCCAATTAAAGACGCCTGATGGATTGAAATGTATTAATTTAAATTAGATACTCAAGCCGAGTTGACCAAAGGCCATTTCACGTTCGTCGAGCAATTCCTGATTCGACGCAGCAATCTTCTCTTTCGCGTAATCAGTCAGGCTGAGGCCTTCGACGACACGCCATTTGCCGACCGCGTCGACCTTAATTGGCAGCGATGTGATGATGCCCGCAGGTGTGCCGTATTCGCCACTGGAGATCACACAAACACTGTGAAAATCACCACGTGTTGGTGTGCACAAATCACGCACTGTATCGACCACTGCATTTGCAGCGGAAGCGGCAGACGACGCACCACGTGCATCAATGATTGCCTTCCCACGCTGTCCAACTGTCGGCACGAATGTATCTTTAAGCCACGCTTCATCCTGGATCACGTCGGTTGCTTTTGCACGGCCGATCTTGGTGTTATAGAAATCAGGGAACATCGTCGGGCTATGATTACCCCAAACGCAGAGCTCGGAAACTTGATCCACTGCAACGCCTGCCTTCTGAGCCAGCTGTGTCTTGGCACGATTCTCGTCGAGACGAGTCATCGCGAAGAACTGCTGATTAGGAATACTTGGCGCACTCTTCATCGCGATCAGGCAATTCGTATTACATGGGTTACCGACGACGACGACGCGCACACTTGGCTTTGCGTTATCATTGATCGCCTTACCTTGGCCCACAAATACCTTACCGTTGATGCCAAGCAAGTCGGCACGTTCCATCCCCTGCTTGCGCGGCACAGAACCGACGAGCAATGCCCAGTCGATGTCCTTAAAGCCAACGCTCAAGTCCGAAGTCTGGACGATTTCAGTGAGCAGAGGGAAAGCACAGTCATCGAGCTCCATCGCGACCCCCTTGAGGGCGCCCATACCTGGCTCAATTTCAACTAGATTTAGCGCGACTGGTTGATCGGGACCGAACATGGCACCAGAAGCGATACGGAAAAGAAGTGCGTAACCAATGTTACCAGCAGCACCTGTAACTGCGACGCGGATAGGATTTTTATTCATAAAATAAGTTGTTTTAAATCAGTAGTGTTCGGGAGCGATTAGCTCAGTTTCTTCAAGATCGTATCAGTAATCTTCTGAACCAGTGCCTCATCGACATCACCTGCTGGCAGCTCACAAGCGCAATCAGCACTTGGCTGAGGAGTTGTGTGCACAGTGTAAGCTGCTGCGTCGCACAGTTCACACTCCTTGAGTTCATCGAGGCGATGATCAGGCATACCAAGCTTTTGGCGAATTTCGATCAGTTCCTTGAGCTTGTCTGGGCTATATTGCTTTGGACCGCCGATTTGCATGGTGATCGTCACCGTGTGGCAGAACGCATCCGTATTTTCCATCTTCCAGTAAGCGTCTTCGACGTCTTTACCCCAGCAGATCACACCGTGATTTTGCATCAGAATGGATTGGTGCTTCTTAGCAAGCTTCGCAACTTCACTCGCGTTCTCAGGAGAACCTGGAGTCTGGTACGATGCGAAACCGATCTCACCGAGGAAAACCTCTGGCTCTGGAATGAGGCAAGATGGTGGTGTCACACCTGCCACGGCAAAGGCAGTGGCGTAAATGGGGTGAGCATGCACGCACGACTTCGCATTTGGCTCATTCTTCATGATAGCCAAGTGCGTGTTCACTTCAGAAGTGCGAGGACGTGTGCCTGCGACTTGGTTACCATCGAGATCTACCATGCAGATATCGTCTGGCGTCATAAAGCCCTTGGAAATGAGTGTCGGAGTGCAAAGCACGAGGTTGTCACCAACGCGGACAGTAATGTTACCACCGTTGCCATCAACATAACCTTTGTTCCAGATACGCTCTCCGATTCCACAGATGCGCTCTTTGAGTGCCTGAACCTCAGGTGAGTAGAAAAATGTTTCGAGCTCTGCAGCTGTCTTTGGATCGCTTCCTGGCTTCCAATCAAATACTGCGTTTGGCAAGACTGGGCTATGGATACGTGGGCTGTTGCCAGCGGCTGGAGCACTCGCAGCAGCAGGCGTCACCTTGTGCTTGCGAATAATGTCGCGAGCCATCGGCGTGAGCTTTGCATTGGCAGGAACGGTCGACAGGCACTGGCCCTGTGCGATCATTGCTTCGAGATTTTTCGCTGTGTATAGTTTACTCATGATATTTTTGATTTAGTTTTTTAAAAAATTGGACACAGAATTCAGGAATTATGATTCTGTTGGTGGTGTAAATTGGTAAGAATCCAGCAGCGCGACGGTGATCGCGTCTAGGGGAATGGGTCGATCAAAGGGCTGCATTGCTTCGGCACCTTCAACGTAGAGCACTTCATCCCCGACTCCGGCGCCTAGATCGTCGTATGCGACCAATGACCAAGCACTCGAAACAGCACTGCGATTGTTACCTGTCAGCTGCTCTTGGCTCATCGGCGAAATGACGACCCAACGCCCACCGCGAAAGGCAGGGTCTCGAACGCCAAGCGTCACAGTTCCAATAACTTTGCCAGGTTTCATGCTTAATCTATGATCCCCATGATTTGATTACGAATCGGTGAGCGATCGTCATGCACGGTGCCTTGCGTCCAAGAACCGTCGGTCGTGATGAAAACACGCGCATGCATGCCAGCGCCCATCGGATCAACTGCAGCAAATGGAGCACCCGCACTCGCGCCATTCTCATCGATCGGCGTGCAGAGCACAATAGTGCGACCGATGAGACTAGCATGGCCGATGCTGCTTACAGCATGGCCGTCTACGCGTGCGAGGATCATTTGTTAATAGACTTGAGGTTTGAAACCTGAGACTTGAAAGATTGGGCTTAAATTAGCGAACGATGTTTAAGTTATTCACTAAAGTGCAACGACGGTAGCGCGTAAAGGTACGAGGCGTGGTGATGCCCTCACCTGTGGTGGTAGCGATCGAGAAGCTGATAAAGCCTTCGCCGCCGAGACCGAGACCGGCCAAACAAGCGCCATTCTTGACGAAAATCGTAGTGTCCATCGCCTGTCCCATTTCAGTCATACGTGCGACGTTCATGGTGTGGATCATTGCGGAGTGTTTGTCACCATGCTCGGATTGCTTCGCAATGCTGAGGCCTTGGCTAAAGTCATTGGCGCGCACGATTGGCAACAACGGCATCATTTGTTCTTCTTGAACGAATGGATCATT
>JAQXBA010000176.1 GCA_029252625.1 Opitutia bacterium
GCGGGGCATGTCGATTACCGCACCCAGGTCGCACCGGTCGCGAGCAATGGAAAATTCATGGTCTACCCCTTCGGCGTCCACGACATCTACGGCTCGCCCGCGACCTGCCAGAATTTCAATCGCCTGATCTGTGCCGACGTCGACAACGAGAAGCGGCTCTGGGACTTTAATGTTGGCGACATCGATGCGCTTGCCGAACCGGTGGTGACCGACTACCGCGTGCTGCAAGGAACCACCGAAGGCTACCTCTACGCGCTCAACCTGACTGGCGAGAAGGCCGATTGACGAGAATGCGAGCAAGCCACGCGACACGATTTCAACCAAGGTTCGAACCCGGAAAGTATTGTCTTCGGGATGGGAATCAGAACGTCTTTGGCCAGTAGGGACGACTTGGGATGGGGATGGTGCATGATTCAATTCTCGGTTCGGGTTTGTCGCTGTTCGGCGGGCGCGGTTCAGGGCTCGGCATGTTGGATTTCTCGGATGGCTTTGGCGTAGAGGGTCTTTGCCTCCGGCCATTGGGTGGCGTCACGGAGCGCCGACTGGAGTGAGCTCATCCACAGGTTTGCGCGGAAGTTGTGTAGTTCGAGCGGATCGACGAACCCGTGTCGTGCGGTGAATTCCTCGGTCGTCATCAGGGCTCGACGCAAGCTGTCGGCTTGGCTCCCGGTTTTGTTGAGCCAGCTGTGCCACCGCGCAGCTTCCCCTGCGTCGGGGGCACGTCCGAGCATTTCGAGGAACGCGCCTTTGACGATGGTTTGTGCTTCGGCCTCGCCATAGGGTGAAGAGCGATAGCCGAGGGTGTTCAGAGGATGGCGCGCCATGCGCAGCAGGCCGGTGATGTGGCGCTGTGCCGGTTTGAATTCCGGCTGCAGCTGGCTGCCTCCAATGCCTTCCGGGTTGAACAGGAATGGCGCGGGTGCATCCAACGGCTTGCCCGGCGGACCGTCGCCAATGCCCGAGCAAGTGCCGGTGAAAATGTTTCCCCGGACGGTGTATCCCTCGATGCCGTTGGCGGCGTATCCATAAGCGCACCCACCGCCGGTGAGCGTGTTGTTTTCGACGGTGGCACCGACGAGCGTGGTGTCGGCCATGTTGGGGCCCCAGCAGGCGCCACCCATCGGAACGCCAATGTGGATGCGTTCGCCGAAGGCATCGATGAGGTTGTCACGCACGACCACACCGCGGTAGTCGAAGCGCTTTTCGCCACCACTGAGAGCGACATTTTCTGGTGCGGCGATCATCGCGATGCCCGCCAGGGCCTCGCGGGAAATGGCGACAATGACATTGCCTTCCACCCGCGTGCCTGGAGCGCCTTCGATCATCACGCCTTCGTCCGTGGGATCGATGATGAGATTGTTGCGAATCATCGAGTTCCGGCTGGCGACGGAGAAACCGTCGCCCCAGCCGAAGGGTCGCTCCAGCGGTGAACGGCCGTTGCCGCGGACGTCCACGCCAATGCCAAAGAGGATGTTGTTTTCCGCCGTAAAGCCCGCGCAGCCGTCGAGCACATGCACTGCCGCCCAGCCGCCGCCGCAGCGAGCGTTGAGGATCACGCACTGGCGCAGAGTCTGCCGGTCACCGCCAGCCTTGCCCCAGATGGTGAAGGGTTGCTCCGCCACCTTGCCGTCCGGGGTGACCATAGCGTCGCGGTTGCCGTCGAGGATGACGTTTTCGACGGTGATGCCGGCCAGGCCACTGGCGTCGAGCAAGGTCGCCAGCGAACCCGGCGCGGCCCGCAGGGTGGCGTAGGTTTCCATGCCACCCTCTCCCGAGGTGCGGAGCGACTGACCGGCTTTCGTGAAACGAAGGGTCTGGTGGATGCGGTAGAGACCCGAGGGCTGCAGCAGAGCATCGTCACCACGGTTGAGGACAGCCTGAATGTCCGTCCCCGGCGCGATCTTGACAGGATCCGCGCAGAGGGAAGCCACAACCCCGAGGTATGGTAGCAACCACCGGCTCCGGAGAATCATGGGGATTCCGTGGAAAATGCCCCGATGATCAATTTCCGTCATTGAATGCGGGGGAGTGGTCGGACCCAGGAGTGGGCGGTCCGCGATGGGGGGGGGGCGATTTGTTGCATGGCAGGCGGTTGGATAGGGCATTCGACCCCCGATTCAAAAACCGACTTGACAAATTGTCAACAATCTACAAAAAGGACTTTCAGTCCCCGGCAATTGTCGGGTTTCAACCCCAAAATCTCGAAAATCCATGGAAACGCTCGGCATCATCTACGCCATCGTCACAGTGCTCGCTTGGGGCACCTGGCTTGCTCCCTCAGAAAAGGTCGAACTCCCGAATGCTTTGGCGCGGGCCTTCTACATTGCCGTCGGCAATCTGATTCTCGCCAGCGTGGTGTTCCTCGTCGTGGGCGGCGCTGGCCAACTCACGGGTGATGCCTTCCTCTATCCCTTCGTCGGAGGGCTGATCTGGGCTTTGGGAGCGCTGTGTGCTTTCTCGGGAATTGCCCGCATCGGCATGGCCAAGGCCTTCGGTGTCTGGGCGCCGCTGAACATCATCGTCGGCATCGTTTGGGGCATCCTTCTCTGGGGGGAATTCCTCAACGCCAGCACCAGGACCATCCTGCTGGCCGTGGTCGCGGTCCTCGTTATCATCGTCGGGATCCTGATGATCGTGTTTTCGGGTGGAACCGGCGAAACGAAGGAGGACAAGAAAGCTCTGATGGTCGGCTTCGGCGGCGCGATCGGAGCCGGGGTGCTATGGGGAACCTTCTTCGTGCCCTCGGCCTATTTCGGTAAGGACATCCAGGCGAGCGGCTGGGTCACGGCATTTCCGCTGGCGCTGGGCATGATCGTGGGAAGCGGCATCCTCTGCGCGCTCTCGGGAAAGGCTCCGAAGTGCCAGTCGAAGGGCGACTACGCCCGCGTGGTTTCCTCGGGCATGCTGTGGTCGGTCGGCAATTTCGCCATGCTCCTGATGGTCGGCGTCATCGGCATGGGCAAGGGATTCACGATCGCGCAGATGTGCGTGGTGGTGAACTCGCTGGTCGGGGTGTTTATTATCCGCGAACCGGCACCGGGCACGCGGGCCGCCAAGCTGACTTTGTTCGGAGTGGTGGTGGCCACGCTCGGCGGTATTCTGCTGGGCAATCTCAAGGACGCGCCGGCAGGGGCGGACGCAATCACGCCGGAAGCCGCCGTGGAGCAAACCGATGCAGAAGCATCGCCATGATTGATTTGGATTTCAAACGGGTGCGGGATCAGATCACCGACCATCTTCGCCACGAAATCCTCACCGGCCAGCTGAGCGAGGGTGCGCCGCTCCGGGAGGTTCGGCTTGCCGAACGATTCCAGGTCAGTCGCGGTCCGATCCGCGACGCGATCCTCCAGCTTACGAAGGAAGGACTGCTTGAATCCCTGCCCAACCGTGGTGCCCGCGTGGGGCGGGTCTGGGACGACAGCCTGCGCCCTCTGATGCTGTCGATGCGTGGGGAGATCGAGACCCTCGCGCTACGGGGCTTGCTCGACCTCGGCTCCAAGGTCGATCTCAAACCTTTCCACAAGAATCAGCAGAACCTGCGGATCGCCTGCGAAGAGGGCGACCTCGCGGCAGTGGTCAAATACGACATGGAGTTCCACCGCCTGATCCTCAAGACCTGCGACCATCCCGGCGTGGAATCCGTGTGGCTGTCGATCATGAGCGGCATGCGGCTGCCCTACTCACGGCACAAGAATCTGATGGAGGTTCACGCCGAACACGGGCGAGTGCTCGAATGCATGGAACGGGGTGATGCCGAGGCCGCGCTCGAAGCCTTCCAGGCCAACATTCACTGAGGCCTACCCTTCATGCACACGGAGATCCAACTCGAGTTCGAAGGAACCACGGCCCTGCTGAAGCTGGTGCCGCCACCCGGCAAGCCGCCAACACTCGACTACGCGACGCTCGCCAGACTGGATGCAGCACTCGACACGATCGCGAAAGACCCGCCCCGCTGCGTCGTCGTCCGCAGCGCCGAGCCGAAGTATTTCTGCGTGGGTGCCAACATCAACGTTCTCAAGGAAACCAACTCGGAAACCATTGTGCCTTGGTGCATGGAAGGTCACCGAATATTCAACCGGCTGGAATCCCTGCCATGCCCGGTGCTTGCCGAGATTCATGGATACGCGTTCGGCGGCGGACTGGAGCTGGCGATGGCCTGCGATGTGATCTACGCCGCGACGGAAGCCCGGCTAGCGCAGAGCGAGGCGGCGCTGGGTTTCATCCCCGGCTGGGGCGGCACCGGACGCCTGGTGCGACGCCTGGGCTTGTCCAAGGCCAAACAGCTCTTCTTTACCGGCACCGCCGTGGGTGGCGATGAAGCCCGTGAAATCGGCTTGGTGGACCTGGCGGTGCCCGCTGCGGATCTTGCTGCGGCGGTCGAGGAATTTACCACCGCGGTGGCGCACAACGACGCGTCGGCCCTCAGCACCTTCAAGCAACTTGTCCACGAACCCGAACTGCTCGATCGCGACCGCTGTGCCGCCGCCGAGGCGCAGGCGTCACGCGGCTGCCTCGAGAACACGGAAACGATCGAACGCCTGACCCAATTCCTAAACAAAAGAAAATGAGCGATTCCTCCCCTCAAGCGCTTCAAGGCCTGCGAATTCTCGACTTCTCCCACGTCTATCAGGGGCCGGTCGGCACCCAGTTGCTCGCGGATTACGGGGCCGATGTCATCAAGGTTGAACGGCCGGGATCCGGAGACTGGAGCCGCGCCTGGGGACCCTTCACCAAGGATGTTTCACTGCCCTTCGCCAACTTGAACCGCAACAAGCGCTCGCTGGCCATCGACATGAAGGCGGAGGACGGCAAGGCGATGGTTCGTAAGCTGATCGAGAAGTCCGACGTGGTCGTTCACAACTTCCGAAAGGGGGTGATGGAGAAACTGGGCTTCAGCTACGAAGACATGGTGAAGCTCAATCCAAGCATCATCTACGCCTGGAGCAGCGGATGGGGCGACGAGGGCCCCTACGCCGACAGTGGACGTGGCGGACACGACATGATGGCGCGTGCCGAGGGCGGATGGTTCATTCACTACGACGAGACCAAACCACCGATTCCGGGCGGAGTGAGCATCGATTATCCGGCCGGATTGAACCTGATGATCGGCATCTTGATGGCTCTCTATCAGCGGGAGAAGACGGGTATGGGCCAGATGGTTTCCACCGATCTGCTCAGTGTGGCCTTCCACGCCCATGCCTGGGAGGGCGCGACCGAGCTCAACGCCGACAAGATCGACCGTGGAGCGGCGGTCGGCGGCACGGAGGCGGCCATCAACAAGGCCTTCGCCACCGCCGACGGCTTCATCGAAATCTCGCCGGTGTTCTCCGACAACGCGCTGCGCGACCTCAGCGTCGCGATGGGCATCGGCGACCTTTCGCTCGATCCTCGCTTCGCCACCGAAGCCTTGCAGGTCGAGAACAGCAACGAACTCAATGCGTTGATCGCCGCCACTCTGAAAGACAGGACCACCGAAGAGTGGATGATGCAACTTGAGGCGGGTGGTGTGTTCTGCGCCCGTGTCCGGTCCTTCACCGAGTCCATCGACGACCCCCAGATCGCCGCCAACAAGATGGTCGTCGCGATGGATCATCCAAGGGCGGGCGAGCTCAAGATGCTGGGCACGCCGATGCGGCTGCACGGCACGCCCCCCTCCCTACGTCTTCCTCCGCCGGACCTTGGTGAGCAATCCTGCGACATCGCGACCGAGCTTGGCTACAGCCCCGAGGAAATCCAGCAACTCGTCGCGTCGGGCGTCATCTCCGAAGGAGGCGATGGCAAGGCCCGCTCACGACGCGCCGATTCTTCCCCCAAGTAAATATAATATCAACACCAGACCCAGATCCCATGAAACTCCCCAAAGCGCCCCGTGACTTTTCGATGCTCATCAACGGCCGTCATGTGCCCGGCACTGGCAGCATGATCGAGCGGGTCAGCCCGGCCCATGATGTTCCCGTATCCCGCATTCCCGACGGCCAACCCGCTGACGTGGATGCGGCCGTAGCGGCAGCACGCGAGGCCTTCGACAAGGGCCCCTGGCCGTGGACATCCGGCGGTGAACGGGCCGCCATCCTGACCAAGGTTGCCCAGGCGGTACGCGAGCACAGCGACGAGCTGGCCATGCTGGAAACCCTCGAGACCGGCAAGCCGCTGACCCAGTCCCACGCCGAGATGGAATGGACCGCCGGACTTTGGGAACACGCTGCCGCGCTCTGCCGACAACTTTACGGCGACAGCTGCAACACTCTCGGCGCCTCCACGCTGGGCGTGACGCTCCGTGATCCGATCGGGGTCACCGCGCTCATCACGCCCTGGAACTTCCCGCTCCTCATCATCAGCCAGAAGCTGCCGTTCGCGCTGGCCGCCGGCTGCACCTGCGTGATCAAGCCATCCGAGCTGACCTCGGCCACGACCTTGATCCTCGCCGACCTGATCGAGGAGGCCGGAGTGCCGGCCGGTGTCGTCAACGTGGTGACCGGCCGCGGTGAAACCGTCGGTTCCCGCCTGGCTGAACACGACGACATCGACATGGTTTCCTTCACCGGTTCGACCGGTGTCGGCAAGGACATCGTCCGCGCCTCGGCGGGCAATCTGAAGAAGGTCGCGCTGGAATGCGGTGGCAAGAATCCGTTGATCATCTGCGACGACGCCGACCTCGAAGGGGCGCTCGATGCCGCACGGCTCGGTGCCTATTTCAACATGGGCGAATGCTGCAACAGTAGCAGCCGCATCCTCATCCAGGAGGGCGTGGCCGACCGTTTCGTGCAGATGTTCACCGAGGCAGCTGCCAAGATGCCGGTCGGCGATCCGCTCGACGAGAGCACCAAACTCGGCGCCATCATCAGCGGCCGTCAGGCGGACACGATCATGAACTACGTGCAGAAGGGCCGCGAGGAAGGCGCGACCGTGGCCCTTGGTGGTGAACGGATCGAAACCTCGACGGGCTGCTTCATCCAGACCACCGTACTCGACCACGTCACTCCCGAATCCTGCGTCGCCCGCGAGGAAATCTTCGGTCCGGTCTTGTCGGTCATCCGTTTCAAGACCGTCGAGGAGGCCATCGAGATCGCCAACAGCACCCACTACGGCCTGTCGGCCGGGATCTACACCCGCGACTATGACACGGTGATCCACGCCGCGCGGCGACTCCGGGCCGGCACGGTCTGGATCAACACTTGGCTCCAGGGCCATGCCGAACAATCCTTCGGCGGCTTCAAGCAAAGCGGCCTCGGCCGCGAACTCGGCCGCAACGCGGTCGAGGAATACACCGAAGCAAAGTCCGTCGTCTTCCAAACTGGGGCGCGGGTTTCGTGGTGGTGACGACCTGAAGGAAAACAGAAACTCTTTTGCCCCGTCTAACCTGACCTCAGCCTATGCCTGCCCACCTAATTCTTGCCCTCATTCTTCTTTCAGGGACGTCCTTCATCCTCGCCGCCGATGAAGCGCCGACGAGTCACGACCCGGACATCGACCGCGTGCGGAAGGAACTTCGGACCACGCCGACCACCGGCGAAACCTATCGCGAACGCTCGCTGCTGATGTTCCTGTGGCTGTCCGCCTTGCAGCAGCAGGGCGCTGACACGCATCCGTTCTTCGAAATCGACAAAAGATACTACCAACTCGAGGGCGCAGTGCTCAACCGTCAAGGCCCAGCGCGTAACGAAGCGCTGCGCGAGATGGGCAAAACGATTGACGCGGGTTTCGCCAAGCTAGAGGAAGTTCAGCACACGCTGAAGAAAGATGGGATGATCTTCCAACCCTTCGAAGGCGATCCTTCCACGGTGCCTGCGGGCGGTGATATGGATGCCAACTGGCCGATGTTCCAAGGCAACATCCACAATACTGGCCACACCACCGCACCCGGCCCTAGAACCGGCAAACTCGCATGGAAAAGCCCGGTTGGCCTCGGCTGGTATGCCTGTCCGGTGGTCGAGGAGGGGAGGGTCTATGTCGCGTCACCAGGTATGCGCAACACCAGCTTCTGTCTCGACCTCGAAACC
>JAQXBA010000186.1 GCA_029252625.1 Opitutia bacterium
TAAGCATTTTTCGAACGATGCGTGCGCGCCCTCGTTTATAAACAAGTCCTGTCGGTAGTTCCCTCGGTTGATGATGTGGTAAACTCCGTTCTCCTTTTCAATTCGTAGGCTGCGTGGCATGGTTTAGTAGGAGAGGGGAAAGCTGCGAAATTTGCAACCACAAAGGTAATGACATGACCCCTTTTCTGGCCCATGACATGACCCCTTTTCTGGCCCTGGAGGGTCTTTGGGGAGGGATTCATTTTATACGATAGGCTGGAGAGATCTTTATATTTTGCGTTCGACCCCTTTTTTTGCTCTCACCTGCGAGTGCGGCTTGATCGACGATGAGTGCTAGATCCTTAGAAGATGCTGGCTGATTGCTGACCCCTTCCGTTTTCCTGCCCCAACCACAAAGGTAATGACATGACCCCTTTTCTGCTCAAGCCTGAAACATACTTCAGCGCATGAGTTTTACCAGTCCCTCGGCGGCCATATAAAACCTGATTATCAATTGTTGATAAAACAATCGAGAGTGGCCCAATATCTACAAAGCTGGAAATAAGTGCCTCCTGATCTGTCTTTTCGGCACGCTTTGATAATTGGATAAATAGCTTGGAGAGGTTCTCTTTCATAATATTCTTTAGATTTTCACTGCCCCCATCACCCAGCCGCCTTCAGCAGCTCAAACACGATACGTGCGAAGGTCTTGGCTTTCTTGGGGTCGCCTAGGAGTTGGAACATTTGGTTTTGATGGGCGTCGCTGCTGTCCATGATGGCTTCGTCGATGGCCTTCGGGAAGTCGCCTAGCATGGCTTGCTCGTCGGTGTTGTTGGCGATCTGCTTCATGACGCTCTCGTTCTCCATCACTTTGTCGCGGACGGTGTGGGCGTAGTTGATTAGATCGGACTCGGTCAAATCGTCGGTGATGAAGAGTTCGTTCAGGCGCTCGATGATGAGTGACAGGCGCTCCTCTTTCTTGTCCTTCGCCTTGGCGGTGCCTGCGGCTTCGCCACCCTTGATACCATAGTCGCCTTCACCTTCCATCACTAGATCCTGCTGGCGTTGTTTGGAGAGTCGGTAGTGGCTCATCTCGACGTTGCTGAGGTCGACAGGGTCATCGTCCTCGAAGCTTTCGCGCAGCATTGGGCGCAGGTTACGGGCGTAGAGGCTGAGTTTCTCTAAGTCCTTGTCGTCGTAGTCCACGATCTGCGACATGAACTCATAGAAGCGCACGAAGGTGCCGAGGTCCTTCTTAAAGATGTCGAGGCCGTCCTTGACCTGCTTGGCCTCCTTGAAGCTCTTCTCGGCATTCGCAATCAGCACGCTATCACCGGTCTTCTTGGTGCGCTCGAAGACATCGCGGTTCTGCTTATAGGCTTTCACCGCTTCGCTATAACGCACCTGCCAGCGCTCGACGGCGGGCTTGCAGATATTGGCGAGGGCTGCGGCGCTCTTGCTCTTCTGGAAGAAGGCATCGGCAAATTGCTCCACTTCCTTCCATGTGAAAATACCCACCGCGCGGAGCTTCTCGAAGAGGTCAAAGACGAGATCTGGATCGGACACGTCTTCGAGTGTCGCGGTTTTGTAATACGGCAAGAAAGCGTCAAGCACGTCATCGGGATCATTAAAGAAGTCCAACACGAAGGTGCCCGTTTCGGCCTTGCTGGGAAAAGTGCGGTTGAGGCGAGAGAGCGTCTGCACGCATTCCACGCCGCCGAGCTTCTTATCCACATACATGGCGCAGAGCTTGGGCTGGTCGAAGCCTGTCTGGAATTTGTTGGCCACAATCATCACTTGATAGTCCTCCGAATCGAAGGCTTTGCGCATGTCACGCCCCTTCAAGTTCGGGTTCATATTGTGCTCAGTGAATTTCTCACCGAGCAATCCCTCGGATTGGGGATCTTTGGCATTGAACGTCACTTCGCCCGAAAAGGCCACCATGCCGTAGAGCTTATGATAGCCCTGATCCTTGATGTATTTATCGAAGCCGAGTTTATAGCGCACCGCCTCTTTGCGTGAGCTAGTGACGACCATCGCCTTGGCCTGTCCGCCTAGGAGTCCCATCACATTGTCGCGGAAGTGCTCGACGATGACCTGCACCTTTTGCGCGATATTGTAATCATGTAAGCGCACCCATTGGTTGAGCTTTACCTTGGCCTTCTTGCTCTCCACCTCGGAGTCAGCCTCTTGCACCTTGAGTGCTAGATTGTAGGCTACTTTGTAGTTGGTGTAGTTCTTGAGCACATCGAGAATAAAGCCCTCTTCGATGGCCTGACGCATACTGTAAAGGTGAAACGCTTCGGGCTTGTTCTTCTTCGACGGCGCTTCATCGGGTTTCGGCAAACGACCAAACAGCTCCAAGGTCTTGGGCTTTGGCGTGGCGGTAAAGGCAAAGTAGCTCAGATTGTTCGAGACGCGACGCGACGACACCATGGCGTCGAGGATCTCGTCGGGCGTGAGTTCTTTATCCTCATCGCGCTCTTCCACCATGAGGACTTCTTTGAGTTGGCGGGCGGTGGCTCCGGTTTGTGAGGAGTGCGCTTCGTCGGCGATGATCGCGTAGTTGCGCTCTTTCAAGCTCACACTGTTCTCAATCGCTTTAAGCACGAAGGGAAAGGTCTGGATCGTAACGATGATGATCGGCGTGGATGCTTCCAGCGCTTTGGCCAGCTTCTCCGACTTCGAGCCGTCGCCCTCATCGCGGTTGATCTTACCGACGACGCCATCGACATGCTCGAATTGTGAAATCGTGTCCTGTAACTGGCTGTCGAGCACCGTGCGGTCCGTCACCACGATCACCGAGTGAAACCGCTTCTCGCCCGCGTCGTCGTAAAGTGAAGAAAGTTGGTGGGCGGTCCATGCAATCGAGTTCGACTTGCCCGATCCCGCGCTGTGCTGCACTAAATACTTAGAGCCGGGGCCTTCCTCGCGAGCGGCATCTATCAATTGATTCACCACGTCCCACTGATGGTAGCGCGGGAAGATCATCGTCTCCTTCTTATATTTGCGGCCTTCCCAATTCTCCTTCTCCTCGATCTGCAAGTGCACGTAGCGGGCGAGGATCTTGAGCAAGTTCTTAGGCAACAGCACCTCGTTCCAGAGGTAGTCGGTGGCGTATTGGTTCACGTCCTTCGGCACATCATTACCTGCGCCGCCGTCCAGTGTGCCTTTGTTGAATGGAAGGAAGAAAGTGTCCTGCCCTTCGAGCTTAGTGGTCATATAGACCTCGTATTGACTGACGGCGAAATGAACCAACGCACCGCGCTTAAACGTGAGCAGTGGCTCGGCCTTCTTCGCCACGGGATCAACTGGCGGACGGGTGAGCTTATACTGCTTAATCGCATTTTGCACCGCTTGCTTAAACTCCGACTTCAATTCCAACGTCGCCACAGGCAGGCCATTCACGAACAGCACGAGGTCGATGCGCCAGTTCTTCGCCTTCTTACCCGTCGCCGCGAGTTCGGCCTCCGTCGCCCACGGGCTATACACCAACTCAGGCACCACCCGCAGGCGGTTCTTTTGATACATGCGTAAAGTGTCAGGATTCAGGTCATGCTCCGGCTCGAACTGGCAAAGCTTAAACCGTGCGCCACGGTCTTTAATCATATGACGTAACACTCCCAAGGTGCCGAAGGTGCGCAATGTGCCATCGGCAGCATTTGGATCGACCTTGTTTAGCTGCGTCGCCACTCGCTCCAAAAACTTCGCGTCCGTATTGCTTGGGTAGAGCTTGGTGAACTTCTCCCACTCCTTCGGTTGCGTGTCTTGCACGAAGCCCAGCACGTCTTCCTCATACAGCGCCAACTCGCGATTGTAGCCCTCGGGCGTGCCGATCAGCCAGCCGTTCGCGACCAACTGGTCGATCATATCGTTTTGAAAAGTAAGTTCGTTGGCTTTGTCGGTCATGATAATTTCCACTCAGTCACAGCTACTGGATCTTCAAACGCCCATATCCGTTCACAGATCACTTGATAAAGTTTTTGTCGGGCTTCGATGTCGGCTTTCTTAAACTCAGGGTGCGCTTGGAATGGCAGCTTCAAGTTCTGAGCCATTTTGACAAAGTTCGGATTCTTCTGATAGGTCAGCTCATGCAGCGACTGAACTAGTAGGTTCTCTTTTACGTAGTGCGGCTGCTTGATCGCGTAGGGAGCGTCATTATAGGATTGATTGGTGCCTTTGGGCAGTAAGACCAAATCACCAATGCCATTACGGCATTCAAGAAATTCGTGCTCCTGATCAAACTCGTCGCGGTGCTGTGCGAACTTATTCGCCCAAATATGCTCGATCTCGAAAGGCTTGGCATTCGGGTTCTCGTAGTAATCCACAAAGTCAGTCGTATGCCCTGATTGCTGATCCACGTATCCAGAGATTCGTGAGAGTAGAAACTTCACGAAGCGACCGTTTTGACCGTGCAGGCGGAAGCTACTCATGCCATCCCATGTCTCTTTCATCTTCGCAATCTCTTGCGTAAGGACGGTCTCAAGCTCCTCGACCGACTTGCGACGGATTTCTTTGACAAGTGAATACATGGTATAGCGAATCGAACTCGCACCGAAGGTTCGGAAATTCACCGAGCGACGCACTGCAAAGATTTCGATATATTTGGCCACTAAATTCAGCTTTTTCTCCACAATTTCGGGCGAGTCTTCCGGCAACAACGGAGCTAGCAACAAGGGGTAACGTAGCGAGTCTGCGAAGCCCCATCGCGGGATGTAGTAGAGATGCTCCAATTCAGGGTTAAATGCCTGTTCGGCTTCGCGAATCTTTAGATATACTGAGTGAAAAAACTGAAAGTCTTTATCTATAAATTCGACGAATTTCGACGACGATTCCGAAGTTAGGTTCATCAAACGTAAGTTCTCACGAAACCAGCTGTGAAAGCGGGTGCCGATCTTCTCGAAGTCTTCATTCGTCGAGCCTGCCTTGCTTGCACGGATCGTCTCGGCATACTGCCCGCGCAGCCATGCTTGAAAGAAACGCTGATCTTCGTCTTTATCATATTGATGAAGCTCCTGCATAGATCGTTTCCAAAGGTCATTAGCACTATGCCGTTCCTGATTTCCCTTGAAGCGTGACAGCACGTAGCCTTTGAGCATTTCCGTCGAGGTAAGGTTCAATCCACGATCATTCATCGTTTCAAACACCGTGTAGGCATTGTCATCTGAATAGGCGATAATCTCCACCAACACCACCTGCTCCTTTAACCAGTCTATGAAATAAGGAAACGCCCGTGCATTGATTTCCTTTGGAAAGGCATTCGCTATGTCCTCATAGCGTTCGGCCATATTGCGCGTCGATGCATCATCCCCATTGGTCGGGTAATAAGCACCTGTATCAAAAAGACTCTGCAAGCACGGCACGCGCTCTTCCACGGTAATGTTGAACGACTTCTTACCGAACCTCTCTGAGAAAATCATTGATTCAATGTTTTCACTTAGCCCGAGCGAAGCCTGCAAATTATGTAGATAGATCATAAACAATGTAAGCGAAGTTAGCCGCTGCTGACCGTCGATAATACTGCGTCGCCCGTCCTTCTCACTGAGCACAAAGGGTCCGAGATAATAGGTATTATAGTTCTCGACCTCCGTCCGCTCATGAGCCGTCTCGTAGCTGGCAAGGAATGCCGACGCCAGATCCGTCACCAACTGCTCAATGTGCTTCTGCTCCCAGCTGTATTCACGCTGGAAATAATCGACCGTGTATTTTTTCTTATCCAGCACCTCTAAGATACTGCGGTCGTTCGCTTCGATTTTGTTTTCGATTTTACTCATGTTTAAGCATTCCCTAAGGCGTTCCCAACTTTACGAGCGCAGAGGCGACATCGCCGAACTCACCGATAACTTCGGCATCGCCTTCAAAGTAGTAAGAAAGAAAGCGCACTCCTTGCGCATCTCGTCGATTGTAGAAGTAACACGCGTTCTCTTCGGTCTTCGGAGATGGTAGCACCTTCACGAAGGGCAGAAGCTTCAATCCTCGCGTATGGTCGGGACTGATGAGATAGAGACTGCCATCCTTCATTGGCTCCGTCGTATGAAATGTATCAGACCTGAACGGCGTGCGCGTCCCCGTAATGATCTTAGCCTTATACTCAAAGCCAGCGTCCGTGAATCGGCAGTCCTCAGGTAGGATTAGTCGGAAGTCTTCCCATACGATACCAAAGATCTCACGCACCGCCTGAATCTTACTTTTCAGACTATCGTTCACTTGAGCCGCATCGCGGTCTGACATCGCACCGACATGCCCCGAAAAGTTATTCCGCACATTGTTTACCTCTTGAAGGATAGTCACCAGCTTCTTTGAAAAAAGAGTCTGCAACAATTCACGACTACTCGTCTTATAGAGTTCAAAAACAAGATCGGCTTCTTTCGCCAAGAGTCCTCGACTCTTCTTGCCAAAAAAGCCCGCAATGATTGCCCATGTTCCAAAAGTGGCCCTTTCAAGCGAAACCTTACCCTGATCCAATGCAGCATTCAGTTGCTTTTGTGAGTCTTGCCACAAGCCCTCATTCGCCGAATACGCACTCATATGCACCACACCTATAAACTCAGCGAGTGCTTCAAAAAAGTGCAGCTTGCGTTCGTATTGTTCCTTACTGCTTCCCGTCTGTGTATGGCAGGACCACAAAATGGACGCCAGTGGGAATGGCAGTGTTTCGACCCAGTCCTCGTAGCGATCTTCCCGATTGATCGTGTTTACCTGTTTTTCAAGAGCCTTAACAGCAGCTGGCCGTTGCCATAGCCGCGTTTCCAGTTCGCGAATTTCCACCGTAAGCAGGCTGAGCCGATCTTGGCATTCAATGACTTCCTGCTGCAACTCGATCCCACAATCTTCAGGCAGGTATATATCAGCTGCCTCTAGCGCACTCTTGGGCATACGCGCCATCGTGCTGCCACTGCTAAGCGAACCGCGCCATAACTGACCGAACGCAGTATTAAACAGACCTGCCAAGAAATCAGCACTCACGATCGAAGGATCAACAATCAGTTGAAAGTAATACTTTAGCTTTTCGGGAAAATCTGGTTGGCAAGTAGTGGCTTGCATCGTCGCCATCTGCGGCAGGTAAACCGCATTCGGCTGATCTTCGTATCCTTCAAAACTTGTCGAAGTCGGTGTATGCACCTCCAATACAACGTCGTCAATTGAATGGGGAACGAGGCCCTGTCGCTTAGCTGCACGAATCAAGTTCCGAGAAAGCTCATCCGCATGAAATCCTCTAAAGCGATCCCCTTCGACCAACAGGCCTTGCTCTGGCGTTTTGCCATGCTTACGTTTAATTAGGTTCTCAAAGAGCGCCTGATTATGCGTATTATCCTGAGAAATACGCCCCGTGAATATCTGCTCGGATTGCGACTTCTCAATCGTAACGATATGAGTCGGTATGTTTGTTCGCGGCGCAAAGGAACCGGCTGCGACTTCAATCGCAGCTGTGACACTGAAACCAGCTTCAGCGAGAAGACGCTTCACGCCATTCTTGCGGTCTAAAAAGAATGAGTTTGTGACAACAAAGACTGCGATGCCATTCTCGCGAAGCCGCAGGCACGATGCCAAAGCGAGCAAGTGTGCATACTCCGCTCGAACCTGTCGGAGTTGACCATTGATAGGGACCTCCTGGGGGCCTCGCGTGTTCATGCCGAACGGTGGGCAGCTCAGAATCGCATCGTATCGGGCGTCCTGATCATCCACCAGCGACGCCAGCCCATCGCCGAAATTGAAATTGATACCTTGAGCATTTGAGAGCCTTGCCCAGACATTCGCAGCAAATTGGCTTTTAGCGTAGGCATCGAACACTTCAGGCTTTAGAATTGCATTGGCAGGAGATGCAACAAATCCAAGCCCAGCTGAAGGGTCCAATACCCTCTGAGGCGATCGAGCCTCGGCGATTCGGATCATGAAGCGGGTAACCTCAAAAGGAACAAGCAGCTCGTCCTCTCCCTTTAGACCGAAGCGCGACAATATGAATCTCAGGCTCACGGAGTTGATCTCGATACCATCTTTGTAGCAGAGCTCAATTATACCGGATGGAGTAATTGGGGACTCCGACCTCATTCGATCTGCGATTTCCCAAATTTGTTGCTCAATATTAGTGCTCATAATTCATCCTTCATATCTGGCGCAGGCTCCCAATCACGCACGTCGATCTTGCCCGTCACGGCGGCGGAGATCAGGGCGGTGCGGCGTTCTTGCATTAGTCCGATGGCTTCCTGCGCTTTCTTGCTCAAGCTGTCCAGCTCCCCTAGTTTTTTGTCGATGACACAGGCGATGCGCTTCTGCTCACCAAGCGGAGGCAAAGAGCAAGGGAAGTCACCGATCGCATGTTGAGATACTCCGGCAAATGTCGCACCAGTGCCACATAGAGCCATATACTCTTGAAAGACATGTGACGTTAAAAGGTGAAAGAGAAAACGCGGATCATATGCTTGCTCTATCGGCCTCAAGAGCAATAGGTGGCTATTTAAACAGGCGTGCCCCGGCAGTTTATCTACAAATGCCAATTTACCGAGAGCTGCTCCATCCTTCATCAGTAGCACGTCATGATCCGCGAGCTGAATATTGGCGTCCTGAGCGTATCGCCCCTCACTCACGCGAGGGCACTTATGCCAGTAGATTTGGTCATGATCAAAATGGGCGCTACTTACGACATGAGGCCCTTCGTCTAGATACTCGTCAGCTTTCAATCCTTGCCAACCAAGCCGCCCTTTGAGCGAAGACTCGAACTTCAATCGAGTTGAGTTCCATTCCTCTAGTCTAAACTCCTTAGTCAATAGACTAAACCAATGCTCCGGCACGTCACCGAGCCACTCGACGCCGGAGTCCTTCATGGGGGCATTGGGGTTTAAACCCTTGGTCACGGCATGGCTAATCACGGCCTGCCGTTTTTCTTTGAGCAGCGCAATCAACGCCTGCTGCTTTTCAATCAACAAGTCGATCTTCCCCGTCTCGTGGTCGAGGAACCGAGCGATTTGCTTTTGTTCGGGGAGGGGAATGCACGGAATCTGAATATTCTTCATTTCCGAAGAATTTGTGCTCCACAAGTCAGCTACGATTCCTTTGCCAAAACGATAGAACTCCTCTTGAAAGGGGTAACTGCGTAATAGATGATGCACGTAAAGCGGCTCTATGTTCCGCGGCTCCAGAACTATGCTAATTAAAGACACTGAACCATCGTAAGGAGAAACGCCCGATGATCCTTTTCTGTCAGACCTGCTGTTAATGACAAAATCATTTTTTAACACCAACTTACGGTTATCACCTGCATTGGTCTTAGCTGCTGTATCTAACTGAGGGACGATTCCTTGCATTGTGACAGAAAGCGCAGAGTAATCCTTATCGCTGACCTTTTCACGTCTCTCTAAAAAGAACTGACCTAAGCGTTTGGCTTCCCAATGTGTGGGCAAGTCTCCGAGCCACTCAACGCTCGAATCCTTATACTCCGAATACAGTTTATATCGGCCTGCCATTAGGAATGAACCTCCCGTAGTAGCTTCATAATCTCGCTGCTGACTGCATCGAGGTCTTTGTCGATCTCGGCTAGGTCGCGGGGTGGTTGGTATTGATAGAAGTGGCGGTTGAACGGGATCTCGTAGCCTACGATACCGATCTCGTTGTCGAGCGCGTCCTTCTTGCTGGCGTCGATCCATGCGTCGGGGACGTGCGGTAGGACTTCCTTCTGAAAATAGGCTTCGTTCAGCGCGTTGACGGTTTGGCTGAGGTCGAGGTCGACGTTCTCGTTGTCGCGCAGGTCACCGTCTGGCTTGTATTCGATGATCTGATTATCCACCGCGAAGCGTCCGTAGAACGGATCGGCTTTGCCAGTCTTGTGGATCTTCTTGATGACCTTTTCGGCCTCAGGGTTCTTCCATGAGACGGCGGTGGTGATCTGCTTCTTCTCCTTGGCTTCGAGTTTGAGGCCCGTTGCTTTGAGCGCGGCTTCGTAGCCGTTCATGTCGTCGTGCTGGTCGGTGCCGATCTTTGCTTGCAGGCTGCGGGCGGTGAGTAGCATGTCCTTTTGCATCTGCCAGGTCTTGGAATCGAGTAGGTCTTTGATCTGTTTTTCCTTGAGTTCAGAAAAGTCGGCTTTGAGCGCGGCACGGATCTCGGCCTCGTGCGCTTTGAGTTGGCCGTAATGTTTGCAGTCCACGGCGTCCGTCCAGTCAGCTCCGTAAGTCTCATAGATCCATTGCATGGCGGCACCGAGCGGCTTGGGCGCAAAGCGCAGCGTGTCGAGTCGTTCGTCGCTGAATTGATAAGACTCGCGCAGCGGGCGCTCGATGGTGATGCGACGATAACCGAACTCGTGGGTCTTGAAGAGTTTGGCAGAAAAGGTCTTTTCGGGCTCAGCCTTTTTGTTGGCGGCTTGGCGTCCACGGTTGCTCTTGGCCTCGGCGGGCTTGTCGAGCGGTTGCGGTGCGATGACCTCGAACTGCCCGAAGGCGCGGGTGACGGTTGCGATGTCGGCCTCGCTCATTTCGTTGCGCTTCGAGCCGAGGGATTTGCGCATCTTACCGCAGAGGTGCACGCCGTTGATCAGTTGAACGAGGCCCTTGCGTTCACTGGCCTTTTTGTTGGACAGCACCCAGACGTAGGTGGCGATGCCTGTATTATAAAACATATCAGTGGGCAGAGCGACGATGGCTTCGAGCAAATCGGCCTCCAAGATGTAGCGACGGATCTCAGACTCCCCCGAACCTGCGCCACCCGTGAAGAGCGGTGAGCCGTTGAGAATGATACCGATACGCGCACCGCCCTCGGCAGTGTCGCGGAGCTTACTGAGCAAGTGTAGCAGGAAGAGTAGCGAGCCGTCCGATACGCGGGGCAAGCCAGGGCCGAAGCGTCCGTCGAAGCCTTTTTCGATGTTCTCCTTCTTGATGTCGCCCTCGATCTTTTTCCAGTCCACACCGAAGGGCGGATTGGAGAGCATGTAGTCGAACTTGTCGGCGTAGAGCTGATCGTTGGAGAGTGTGTTGCCCAGCTTGATGTTGGAGACCTCTTGCCCCTTGATCAGCATGTCGGCCTTACAGATGGCGTAGGACTCGGGGTTGAGCTCCTGACCGAAGGCACGCATGACGGCCTGCGGGTTGAGCTCATGCACGTATTCCATGCCCGAAGAAAGGAATCCGCCTGTGCCTGCAGTTGGGTCATATATCGTGCGGATGATGCCCGGCTTGGTCAGCGCGTCGTCGTCCTCCATAAAGACCAGCGAGGTGGTGAGGCGCACGATGTCGCGCGGTGTGAAGTGCTCCCCAGCGGTTTCGTTGGAGCCTTCCGCAAATCGGCGGATCAACTCCTCAAAGACGAGGCCCATGTCGTGGTTGGAGACCTCGGCAGGGCTGAGATCGACGGTGCGCACCTTTTGCACCACCTTGAACAGTAGATTGGCGTCACCTAGCAGCCCGATGAACTCGGAGAACTTGAAATGCTCGAAGATTTCGCGGGCGTCCCTTGAGAAGCTCTGCACGTAGGATTGAAGATTATCCGCGATGTTCGCCTCACCGAGCTTACCGAGATCCATCTTCGAGGTGTTGAAGAACGAGAGCTTCGCCACACGCAACAGCATCTTTTCCTCGGCCTCTTCTGGAAGGCCCATGCTCGCGACCTTGTCGGCCTGTGCAAGCACGTCAGCCTTAGTGGCGTCCAACACGCACTCTAGGCGGCGGAGCAGCGTGAAGGGCAAGATAATGCGCCCATATTGGCTTTGTTTAAAGTCCCCCCGCAGAAGATCCGCGAGCGACCAGATATAGGAGGCGAGGTTATTGGGAGTATCAGACATATGCTAAATATTGTGCGCAGGAGCAGAATGCGAAACTAACGGAAGTGAACGCAATGAAATAGACAGAAGTAATAAAGGGGACATATCGTTATGTTTATAATTATCCTGTTTGATTTCGGCAGCTTCGATCGTCAGGCGAATCGGGCTTAAGCTTTGTTCTTCAACTCGTCGAAGTTGGCTATCGATATGGGGAAGGGGTAGCAATGTAGGTATGAAGGTGTCTGTGGATGTGACTTGCTTATTCAAAGAAGTCGCTTGGTAGGTGGCTGACGAGTTTAAGCATGCGGTACTTGTGCAGATAGGGTTGTGCGTTGTCGTCGTAACGCCGCTGGGTATCATTGATGATTTGAACGGCTACATGATGACTCCAGTATCCGGATCCGCCGCCCCAGCTATGGCAGCGTAGATAAATCGTGCCATCGATGGCTTTTTTGTCGGCGCG
>JAQXBA010000188.1 GCA_029252625.1 Opitutia bacterium
CAGGGGCACTGACCACAACATCCGCCGCCAATCGATTCGCCTCAGAATACAGCTGCGCCAAGGTCTCAAATGGCATAAAATCATTCACCGTAGCAATATAAGTGTATTCGGACAAAACCAACTTAATGGCCGCATTCCACGACTGATACAGGCCCGGCGGATGGTTTAAAAACTCCACACAATCATGCTTCAAGTGCTCACGCAGATACTCTGCAGTGCCGTCAGTGGACTCACTATCCACGACAACAACTTGACGCACCCGATGGAGCCAGCCATTCAAGGAGTCAATGTGCGCTTTCAACTCCGGCATCGAATTCCGAGTCGGGATCACCACTGTGATCGGATATTTATCTAATAAGTCCATATTACCACGCCTACCGAGACATCGAAGAAACGCATATGAGCCAGATCACACGAGTCAGCCATAAAATCAATATAATCAGACGCTTCGGCTCATTAATATTGCGAACGATACTCTCATAGCTGAACTGTAATTTATTCTCGAACTCTCGTTACTATGAATGACGGCACAGTCCACCACATCTCATCAGGCCCCATAACAGGAGGCGCTGGCCGCGCGGGCTTTCGTCTGCATCAGGGGCTACTAAGCATTCAACAGCACTCACATTGGATGCAGGCACGTATGCCGACATCGGAATCTCTGAATCTCACGAATTGGCTAAAACCAAAGGAAAAAAAGAAGCGCTTAAGTTTTCAAAGAAACAAGAACGAGAAGTATTCCAGAAGAGCTTTTAAAGGCAGCAAAACTTGTGCTACGCATCCAGAGAGTTGGGGCAACAGCAAATTTTTCCTCTCGAAGGAGCTTCCAAGCATATACAACTTTCACTGGATGGGTGGATTTCTTGACTGGCAAACCACCTTGCCAGAAATCACAAAAATCCGCCCGGTGGTGTGGACACTACACGACATCAATCCGATGCAAGGCGCATGGCACTACGCTCCCCTCAGAGAAGAGGTCACAAATGAGCGCAACCGGTGGGACCAATACGCGTACAAAATAAAGGAGGCGGCACTCAACGCCGTGGATTCATCGAAACTGGTATTTGTCGCCCCCTCAAAATGGATGCTTGAGCAATGTAAGAGCAGTCAGCTCACCCGAAAATTCGAAAGTTTCCACATTCCTTACGGATTGGACACGGACCTATTTTCGTCACTTGAAACCTCCACGGCGAAAAAGGCGCTGAACATAGATCCGAAGCGGAAAGTCATCGGGTTCATTGCCGATTCGATTTCGGACCCTCGAAAAGGAATTACGGAGCTAACGAAGGCATTACAAGCGATCGGGGATACGGACGCTCCCCTGCTACTAACCGTCGGAGTCAGCGACGACGCGCCCGCTGGTAATAATCGAATTAACCTTGGTTCGATCCGGGAAGACCGCTTACTGCGCATTTTCTACTCCGCCTGCGACGCCTTCATCTGCCCCTCGCTACAAGACAACTTGCCCAACACCGTGCTGGAAGCCATGGCATGCAATACACCAGTGATCGCGTTCAATATCGGCGGCTTACCTGACATGGTCCGCGAAGGTACCTCAGGGTATCTCGTGCCCGAGAAAGACATCAACAAACTCGCTGCCGCCATCAAGCGGGCCCTCTCAAGCCCTGAAGAACTAAAAATGCTGGGAGCTGGTGCACGCGAATTGGCAACGACCGAATTCAACCTAAAATTGCAAGCAGATCGCTACACACAACTCTACGAGAAACTACTCTCAGGATCCGGCCGAGAAGCAACCTAAGCGCAAATCCGCTAAATCTTCCTGACACACTCTAGGAACAGCGAATCCGGTTTTCGGAGACCGCCGAGTTCGTTGGTATCCAAATTATACTTACGAAAATCAGGGATCGAAGACGCATCCCCCTCCTTGCGCGCAACGCACTCGAAGCCGATACTGGATAGCAACTCACTCAAACTAACCTCATCATACATCCATTGGTGTATCTCGCCGCCCTCTCGAAACCGAACGGCCTTTTCGCCCTTAAGCTCAGGGAGCCGCGCAAAGACATCCTCATAGCTGGCCGCCTCGCGCGGTTCGCCTCGTTGCAGTTTGAGCTTTTCGATCCAATGCGCGGACTCCTCACCAAGGCGCTCAACGATATAAGCTTCCTCGGGTAAATCCCCGGAAGCCCATAGCTTTGCCATCGCTCCGCCCGAACTATTTCGAACCATCTGGTCCAGTAATTCCAAAGTTATCCATTGGTGCTTTCTCGTCGCGTCCGTCTGGCCCGATCGGGCCGCATCCAACTGCTCGATATACTCGCGGCAGATCCCTTCCAAATCCGGAACGACGAGCCGAAGCACGCCCCCCGGCTTCAACGAATTATAGCAATTGATCAAAAAGTGCTTTGTTTGATTTCGCTTTAAATGCTCCAATACGTGCGAACTATAAATCGCATCACACGCCTTCGGTGGCAGCGTCCAACCCTCAACGATATCCATCTGTTGCACAGAGTCATCGCTGGGCACCAAATCGTAATTCTCCCAGTCCGGATGCCAAGTCGAGCCACAGCCGATATTTGCATAACGCTTAGGTGCCTCATTGGTACTCAACGAGGTCGAAACATCCGGGTTCTTTCGAAACACCACAAACATGCATTGCCCCCTGAAACAGCGACGCATCCCCAGCGCATCGATGAGCCCAATCGACCTACGCACCAATGACTTAACCAACTTCGAGCCGACCCGAAAGCGCTGACTAATATGCTTGGCTGTCGAACGGGCGTAATGGGGAAGATGCTCTTCCGCCAAAGGTTCGAAGTGAACCGATTGCAGTGACACTGGCAGAACGGTTTCCAAAAAACGATAGGACTCCAGACTCCATTGAGTCATATGATGCGGCGGCATATCTAATAAGGTATATTGGTAGCGAAGAAAACTTTCCGCATTCGGAGTCGCCAACAACAGCAACCCGCCGGGCTTCACAACTTTCAGCGCATCCCGCAGGAAATCCAGCGGATCCTGCAAATGCTCCAGCAACTGAAATGCGCATAAACAATCATACTCCGCATCTCGCTTTTTGGCATATTCGGACAACTCTTCACAATCGACCCGAAGACCGTGCCCATTCGCAGCCTCAACAGCGGTTTCGTTAATATCGAGACCTCTGACATCATGCCCCTGAGCCTGTGCCAGCTCAAGAAAACAGCCCGAACCACAGCCGACCTCGAGGATCTTTTGCTTTCCCGGAAGTATCTCTAAGCACTTGCGATATTCCCATTTATGGCTGCCATAATACCACGAAAACCGCCCGAGGTCTTTATACAACTCATCTGATCCTTGACACAAACCGGGTGCGAAAAAATGAAGTCCCGACTCCGGGCACCTGTATTTTCGGATCTCATGCGCACCACGAAGCTCTTCGCTGATATCGATATCAAACGTGGCTTTCCAATCCGCCAAAAGCTGCGTGGCAGGGTAGCGTGAAACGGGATCCGCTACAATATTATCAGTTAAAGGGCTTTGTGCGTCCATCCGTCTCTATTATGTTCACGTCCTTTAAACCAAAATGCCTGATCGTTTTCAAACCGATCCAGTAGAGGCCGTATTTTTTCGCGTTCGCAATAATCATAGAATGCACGGCGACAGCCCTCCCAGTGGCCAAAATCGTCCAGCACGATCAAACCTCCGTCCACAACCAGAGGATAAAAAGTCTCTAACGCCAGCAATACCGAATCATACCAATCCGCGTCGATATGCAGATACTGTATCTGCTTCGGCAACGGTTCTTTAAACGAATCCTCAAACCAACCCTTACGAATCGTGAACCGCTCTGGAGAGATCGACATTTCCGTCATTATTTTGACGGCATCATCAACATGCCCCACGCAGGTGCCTTCCCATTCCTTCGCCGCCGAATCATCATGCTCACTCACTTCCGGCATCCCCTCGAAACTGTCGTAAAGCCAGGCATGACAGTCCGTGGGAAGCAGACTGAAGATCAACGCAGCTGAACCACCCTTATAAACCCCGCATTCAACAAAGTCCCCGGTCAGACCCCGCTTGCTAATTGCTTTTGCCAAAGAGCCCAAAGACGCGAGCTTGGAGGGTCGACACAATGTATGCTCAAAAACAGAAGCAGTCCCGCTAACTTCAATAATCCGCTTGTGAATCCCTACTTCAACAGACGACACACTCGATTTCTTTTTTTTCCTCAAAAACATAAGAATGACATGATTCATTTCGACCGCACGGCCGGATAACTACGAAAAAGTGATGGCCTCAGAATGAGCCAAAAGCAAGTGGTGAATTTCTCATCACTGACTATAAGCAGCCATAAAAACACGAAGGATAGGCAAAAAAATAAGTGACAATCCACCGCTTGGTCATCGACTCTGATGTCAATTAGCTACGAGAACCCGTCGCCTAATAGTATCCGGAGCCGTGGCTTGCTATCATGTAATGATACACACGGTAGCGGGAACGCCTTATTTCGATGACCGTGCTAAGGGGGTCCTGCGCATAATGATTTGGCAGGTAGCCGACTTTAGCGGGGTGGAGGGGTTGACTTACTGTGTGATGAGCAACCATTTCCACGTTTTTGTACGGGTGTCGCCTTCAGCAGGATCAGGGCGGGTGATTTCGGATCAGGAGCTCATCCGGCGCTGCCGTATCTTGTATCCGAAACCCACGAAATACCAGACGGCCTCGATGGCGGTAATGGAAAAAAAACTGGCCGAAAGTGGTGAGAATGTAGAGGCCATCCGGCGACGGTTGCTGGACCGCATGCATGATGTGTCGGAATACATGAAAATAGTGAAGCAGCGCTTCTGTGTCTGGTATAATCGCTCGCACCAGCGTCGCGGCACGCTGTGGACGGAGCGCTTTAAGCGGGTGCTGGTCGAAGGCCAGGGTAACCCACGACAGACCATGGCAGCCTATATCGACTTAAATCCGGTGCGTGCCGGATTATTAGAAGACCCTAAGGATTACCGCTATTGTGGTTATACCTAGGCAGTTGCTGGAGTTCGGCCTCAAATATCTGGATTGCCAAAAGGTTCATCTTTTAAAGCTTTTTTCGCATTGCCGCCAGCGACACCCGACGCTCTGATGCTGACAATGAAAATCGGCTTCGTGCTCAATGACTACTTTCCATTCGGCGGCCTCCAAGAAGACTGCCTAGCGACCGCCTTAGCTGTCGCGGATCGTGGGCATGACGTCCACATTTTCACCCGCACATGGAAAGGCGACCAACCGGAAGCTATTCACGCGCATCTCCTCGGCAAAGTCGGCTGGAGTAATATCTCCCGAAACAAGCACTTTTTCAAGGCCCTCGAAACGGAACTCCCGAAGCATCACCTGGACGGCACCGTTGCCTTCAGCCGCATCCCAGTGGCAGACATCTATTTCGCCGCTGACCCCTGCTACCTCGAACGCGTAAAGAGC
>JAQXBA010000119.1 GCA_029252625.1 Opitutia bacterium
GAAGCCGAGCTGCGTGAGTCGATCGATATTGCAGCCAAATATGATATGCCCGGCATTATCACGTTGAGTGGTCATCGGAATCCGAATGAGAGCGATTACGAGACCTTGTGCATTTGCGCAGAGGGCTTACGACGCATCGTGCCGTATGCTGAAGAGCAGGGTGTGAACCTCAACATGGAGTTGCTTAACTCGACCATCGATCACCCACACTACATTTGCGACAAGACCGATTGGGCGGTGGCACTGTGCGAAATGGTGAACAGCCCGCGCTGCAAAATTCTCTACGATATTTACCATATGCAGATTATGGAGGGCGATTTGATCCGTTCGATTCAGCGCGCTTCCAAATGGATCGGCCATTATCATACCGCTGGTGTGCCAGGGCGTCGTGACCTCGATGATGCCCAGGAGATCAACTACCGCGGCGTTGCCAAGGCGATTGCCGCCACCGGTTATGATTTGTATGTTGGCCACGAGTTCATGCCCAAAGGCGACGCCATCGCTGCCCTTCAGCAGGCTTATGATGTGATGGATGTGTAGGCTGATTCATTCGTTCGACTTGGGGTGGATTCTATTTTACGGCGATCGAGTCCTGATTTTTAATGATCAGTTTTGTCGGATTGTTCGATGACAGCTTTGCTTGTTACGAAAGTATCGCTCGGTTCCCAGTCGACCGCATAGAGCCCAAACCAGATGACGGATGTGCGATTACTTGCAGGTAATTTGGGGGCGTGTTGAATCAGTGCGATGCCGAGTAGCAGGTGTCGGGACTCGAAACAGAAGAAGGCTTGCGGGAACCAACTGAACAATTTCGATAGGCTTATATCCGGGCCATAGATCGAATCATCGATTGCGTTTCCAATGTCGTCAAACTCGGTAAATATCGGAAATACATTGAGGTATTCCAGTAACATGGTGGCGAGCCCCAGTGCTGATAGAATCGGGACGACTAGCATGATCGCGAGTAATAGCTCTGAGCCGATCACCCGTTCCTTCGAGTTGTTGGTCTCGATCAAGTGCTTGGCTTTCTTATATCCAGAGTAGCCGAGTGTTGATCAGTCTCTCTTTCTTCTGGATATTTATGTCTGTGAATTCTAGGGCGTCTAATTTTATCAGTATCTGCGATATACATGAAAAATGAACGTTTTTTCTTAGCGAGAGCGAACCTTTATATGACCCACAAAAAGGCCCGCATCGTTCGATGCGGGCCTTTGTCGTATAAATCTAAATGCGAGGCTTACTTACCGTAGACTTCAACTTCGATGTAGTGGTTCATGTCGTTGGCGGTGTTGCCGTTACTGTAAAGGCGGACGTATTGCGCTTTAGTGCCTTTGGCATCGATCAGCTTACCGTAGCGGCTGTCAACGTAGGGTTTCGCGCTGCCTTTGCCTTGCTCGGCAGAGTTGTCGTAGTCGTTGTTGAAGAGTTCAGTGACTCCAGTCGCGAATTCAGGATCGTTCGAAACTTGCACAATCACATCGTGGTAAGCACGTGCTTGAGAGTGGTAGTGCCATACCCAAATCGCAGCGAGTTCAGCTTCGGCTTCTAGGTCGATTTGTACCCACTGTGCGCCATCCATGAGCTCAACAAAGTAGCCTTCGCCAGCTTCTTTGTCGCCGTCTGTGATGTATTCGAGTTCGCCGATGATGGGGAAGTCGTCACTGCCTGTGACGGTCTTGCCAGCAGAGAGGAGCACGGTGCCTTCTGGAACCATGAGCGTTGGAGCGCTGCTGGGTGCCTTCTCTAGGTCTTGAACTTTGATTGGTTGTGGTGTGCCTTCGATGAGTTCTGGTGGGATCTCAGTGGTGAGCGGCATGCTGCCTGCGCTGGCAGGTGCAGACGCAGCATCAGATGCAGCGGAATCGGATGCGCCCTTGTCTCCGCAACCGGAAAAAATGAGTGCGCTTGAAGCGAGTGTAAGTAATGCGATGTTTTTCATGATAATGTTGTTGATGATTTGTTGAGGGTTGTTGGTTGAGAATACTGCTATTCAAATCTCAGGTTTCAAGTCTCAGCCCTCAGTTTTCTAAGTATGTAGATGTTCGTCGGTGAAGTGAATGGTTTCTTTCGTTTCAGCAGCATGATTGACCCAGTATATCGGAGCTTCTGACTCAAGTGCGTGGCGCGCATCGCAGGTAAGTTTGGCTTCGCCTCGGATGGCTGCAAGGAAGTTCTCAATGTGTGGTTGGTGAGGTGCCTTGCTCAGGCCGCCCGGTAATGCATATTCATCGGGTGGTGCTGATTCGTAGGAGGCGATAGCGTCGGCTCCGCCAGCGGCTTTGCCAGCAGCTCCCTTTTTCAGGACTCCGCGCTGAACGAGTTTATCCCATTTTGCACTATCCGCCCACGACTCTTTGTAAATCTTGGTATACGCTTCACGCTCCGAAATATTGATTGTGCCTTCGGTGCCCATGAAGGACTCGTAGTAACCACCGCCAGAGCTGGTTGTGGTTAGAACTTGGTAGAATGCGCGAACGTTGCCTTGCGGTGTATCGTAGTCGAATATGCACATGACATTGTCAAAGTGCTCGCGATCCTTGAAAAAGCTGCGGCCACCGGATGCCATCAGTGACTTTGGCTGTGCATCTAAGAACCAATTGAAGATGTCGATTTGGTGAGCACCTAGATCCGAGATGGGGCCGCCGGAAAGGTCTGTGTAGAAGCGCCAGTTGAGGAAACGGTGACGCAGCTCTTCGAGTGAGAGCTCGTGGTCGGCACCTGTATTGAATCCTGCCTTAAGTAGTGTTTCTGCGTCAGGCAAGATTGAAGGTTTGGATACGATGTCCTGAGACGAGCTGAGCGCGCGATTCCACTGACCGTTAATATTAACGATCTGTCCGCACAGGTTGTCCTTCTTGATTAATTCATTAAGTGTGTAGCGGTAGCGTGGATTACTGCGGCGTTGGTGTCCAATTTGGCAAAGTTTACCAGTGCGGTCCATTGCCGCGACCATACTGCGTGCACCTTCGAGGGTGTTGGACATCATCTTTTCGCAATACACATCGCAGCCAGCTTCGAGGGCCATGATGGTGTGTGGTGCGTGCCAGAAGTCGGGGGTCGAAACGAACACGGCATCGAGCTCTTCCTTTTCGAGCATTTCTTCGACGTCTAGGTAGCGGGTTGGCATGTAACCGAAGCGCGACTTGATCGCGGAAGCGGTTCGACCAACACGAGCCTTCATGATGTCAGCAGCCGCAACATACTTGATGCCGGGGATGTTAACCATGGCGTTAAACAACACTTCGTGTTGTTTGCCACAGCCGATAAAACCGACGCGAATGTCGTCTGCTGGAGCACCAGCTTCCTTCGCTCGAAGGATCGATGGAGCACCGAGTACGAGGCCTGCACCAAGAGTTGACTTGGCCAGGAAGTCTCGGCGCGTGAGAGTTGGGAGTTTTAAATTCATGGCTGAATGTGTCTTCAAATTACCACTTTTTAAGAACTGCGAAGCGGTTGTACTTCGATAGGGAAAGCGCCATGACCACCAAGATGATGTGGACGCCGAGCCATGCGATGCCAGCGTCTTGCTTGATGAGAATCAGGCCGAATGTAAGGCTAGTATATACGAGGCCCATGGCAAACAGCGAGATGCGTTGTGCAATGCCAAGTAATATGCCGAGTCCGAGCAAGATGAGTACAGGCCCTAGTATGGTGTCGTATAGATTAAGGCCCCAAGTTGGAACGAGTGGTTCGCTGGCAAATTGATCGTACAGTGGGACAGGCACACCGTGATATTCAGAAAACGAGTAGAATTTGTCAGCGCCATCCTTGGTTAGTCCGTAGCTATTGGGGATACCGTCAATATCTACGACAGACGAATTGGCTTTCGAACCAGCAAACTTCTCGATGCCGGTTTGAATGGCGCGGAAGCCCAGCCAGATACGAAGGGTGAGCATGCCGAGTGTGAGCCCGAGATCGTTGGAGCATTTATCGTTTGAGGACATAATTATCTGTGGTTGGATGGACTATAGACACCGACCGAGGTGTAATGTTCGTATTTATACAAAAAGCTTTGGAGGGATCAACTGAAAAAAATAGCGAAACTATTTAATATTCTTTATTAGAGTCAGTTATGTGTTTTTTATATTTACTTAAAGTACTTTAGTGCAAAGGTATAAGTGTATTTTTGGGGATAAATATTGGATCAAACCACGATTATATTTTTTCTACTAATTTACTTTTTTTGTCAAATATCGTCAACTGTTTGTATCATTTTAGCTGTATTTTGAGTTGTTCGCGCAATTGACTGACGATTTCAGGATATATCGTTGCTAGATTCTTCGTTTCACTATCGGAAGTGCGATAGTCATAAAGTTCCGCGTAGCCGTCATTGTGCAGAATCAGACGATAGTTCTCCGTTCGTATGGTTTCTCCTTTGTTATTGTAGGCGATGGCAGAGTGCCCAGGGCTCGAAGGATCGTTCATTTGAATGAGTAGGGACCTGCCATCCACCAAGCCTGGTTGGTTTAAGCCTGTAAGGTCGCACAGAGTTGGAAAGAGGTCAACCGATTCGACTACAGCGGCTGATTGCTCGCCAGGCTTTGGCGTATTGGGAGTGCGGATAATCAATGGAGAATGCAGTGACTCTTCGAACAGGGTATGCTTCCCCCAGATTGCATGTTCCCCTAAATGCCAACCATGGTCGCCCCAAAGTAGAATGATGGTGTTATTTGACTGACCAGTGCTTTCTAGGTGCTCGAGGATCTTGCCTACTTGTTCATCGGCGTAGCTAACGCAGGCTGCGTAATGGCGTCGAACGTCGTCAGCAAATTCGGGGTCGGTGCGTGGGTCTAGCTGCCAATTGTTGTATTGCATGAACTCGCCTGAGTCGTGCCAAGTTGATTGATGGCTGGGCTTATGTGGCTGTGGGATTGGCGGTAGCTTGATGTTGGTATAGAGATCGAGATACTTTTTTGGTGCACCGAATGGTAGGTGCGGCCGAATCAGACCGACGGCTAAGAAGAAGGGTTGCTCGGTTTTACTCAGTTGGCTAAGTTGTTTGATGGCTTCGTCTGTAATAAGACCGTCAGGGTAGCTGGAGTCGTCGCCATCGTAGGCTTCGAACAAGTCATGCTCTTTGCTTTTTTCACGTATTTTCCCCTTGGCGAGCCCATGCATGATGCCGCGTGGGTGCTGCCATGCGCCGGAAGGCATTAAGTGGCGATCCCATGCTGTGGGCATTTCGATTTGCTTGGAATCGTCCCAATTCACTCCGCCACGTCCGCCAGGGTGGTGTGAGACTTTGCCAACCGATACAGTGGTGTAGCCATGCTCACGAAACCATTCGGGCATGCTTGGAGCTATGTTGTGTGTGGGTTGCTGTAGGCGTTTCGCGCGGTTGAACAGGGCACCGTTACCTGCTTCGCCGTAGCGACCGGTGAGCAGTGTATAGCGCGAGGCGCCACAGGTCGGGGCGTTGGTGTAGTGGCGGTTAAATGCACGGCCTTGGCTCGCGAGTTTGTCGATGTTGGGCGAATGGATATACTCGGCACCAAAGCATTTGAGCTCTGGGCGCAGGTCATCGACACAGATTAGCAGGACGTTGGGCTTTTCAACTGCAACAGAGGTGAGGCAGACTAAGCTTGAGATTAAAATCCGGAAGATGGGGAACATTAGAAGTGGCCTCGATGTTAAATCATCCAAGAGCCTCGCATTGGCACATTGATGATGTCAGTGGCTTCTTGGTCGCCGACGATCACCTGTTGCTTTGGATCCCACTTTAGGTTGCGTCCACCGACTCGCATCGAAGCGTTATGCAAAACGCAGATCGAGTTGGAACGGTGGCCGACTTCAACTGGGCAGATCGGATCGCTGCCTTCGCGGGCAGATGTGATGAAATCTGCCATGTGGTTCTTGCTCTTGTAGAGTGATACCTCATCGGCGCTCGGTTCGCGGCGAAGCAGCTTCATATCACTGCACTTGAAGCCGCCACGTGAGCAATATGCCCAGCCGTCTTCTGTGAGGAAGCGCACTCCTGCACTACCATTTTTGGAGGTCATGCGCACACCATTAGCATAGAGTGCTTTGCCTTCGTAGCCGACATGAACGTCAAAGATACCACGATCTGGGAAATCACCTCTTGCCGCTATTTCGACTGGTCCTGAATCGCGATCATTGCCCATTGCCCATTGAGCGATGTCATACATGTGCGATCCCCAACCAGTGATCATGCCGAGGCAAAACTTCTGGCGCTGTAGCCAGCCAGGACGACTGAATCCTTTAGCTGGATGCACCCCTTGTTCGGTATACGGCGTGTCTTCGCATGGGCCGAGCCACATGTCGTAGTTGAGGTTGGATGGCGCGTCGGAAGGCTCTGCGAACGCGGTGCCTTTATCGGTCGGCACTTCGACTTCGATGGTGTGTAATTTACCGAGCCAGTTATTGCGAATGATTGTGCAGATCTGATGGAAATAGACGCTGGAGCGTTGTTGTGAGCCGGTCTGTAGCACTACATTGTTCGCACGCACTGCGGTGACGAGTGCTTGGCCTTCGGCGATCGAGTAGGTGAGTGGCTTTTGTAGATAGATGTGTTTGCCGGCACTTGCGGCTGCGATACCGATCAGTGCATGCCAGCGTTCTGGTGTGGAGATGATGACGCCATCTATATCTTCTCGTTCTAGTAGCATGCGATAGTCGGTGTAGCCAGTGACTTCTACGTTGGACTCGCCACGCCCTGTGTAGAACTTTTCGACGTCTTGTTTGCCTACTATTACGCGATTTGAATCAACGTCGCATACCGCGACCACTCGTGCGTTGACTTCCGGCTTACTGCCTACCGCCATCGCGTTTTTCATGTCTCCGCGCCCCATGCGACCGGTACCTATTTGAGCGAGACGCATGGTGTCGTTTTTCGTAGAGGCACCAAATGAAAGTGACGGTAAAATCAGTGACGCGCTGCCGACGACGAATGATTTTTTGATAAAGTGTCTGCGTTGCATGTGTGTTATTTCTCTGTGAGTGGGGTGTCGTTACAGTTCAAATCTCCAGCGACATATTGCATGCCATTGAGGATGAATTGTAGGAGTTCGGGTTGTTCAAAGCTCTGCGCGTTGTGCGATGGGCTGCAGTAGAAGACGCGGCCTTTGCCGTGTGGCTTAATCCATGAGATGTAACGTTTGATGGATTCCTCGCCTGGCTTTATGCGTTTATCTGCAGGGCCATCGGGGGCGAGTTGCATTTCTAAGAGCGGCCTGAAGTTGTAATCGAGGTAGGCGTTCTTGAAATAGTAAGGCTCATCGCAGTGGACGAGTGGCTTGCCATCGAAGGCGCTGGTGATCGGGTGTGTCTCATCGACAAGTCTGCCAGTTACAATCTGTTGTTGCGGGTGGTAGTGGAACGAGCCACCGAGCATCTTGCTGAACTGCTTGGACTTGTTAAAGGCGACGATACCTCCGTGAAACACTGCGAGTCCATTGCCATTGGCGATATGGTTGATCAGATTGTTCTCGAGCACTAGGGCTTTGTCCATGTCTTGCAGGATATCGTAAAATAAGTGGCGCTTTGCGCCTTGTGAGCAGGTGTTGTTGAGCACGATCACATCATACTGCTGAATCGTATCGGCTTCGAAGTTTGCGAGTTCATTGCTGAGCACGACTTCGTAAGCGCCGCTCTTGTCGCCGAGGATTTTGAGTATGCCAGCGGTGTGTGGGTTGCACCAGTGCTTGTATCCGGTCATGAGTGACAGGATTAATACTTTGCGCGGCTCCTTGGGAACTACGAGAGGCTGGGCCGGAGCGATTGACTCTATTTTAGCAAACCATTCTGAAGTGGCTTTGAAAGGAGGGCATTTTGCTGATGCGTGACAAGTCGCAGCGATTAATACGATTAAGACGCTAGGGATGCTGTATTTTAGGTACACGCGTTTTTAGTCTCCATAATTTTAATTGTATAATGTTGGGTGAACGGCAGCGAGTTTCCTTTCAAAAAAACGGCCATAGTCGATGTAGCTATTGTAGCATTGCTGTGCATTGATGGTTTCGCCTTCCTTCGCATGAAATACCGTGGCGACGTGTGGCTCGATGGAGTAAGCTCCGTCGTAGCCGTCGGTTGTGAGAGCGGCTAGGATTTCAGGCAGGCGGCACTGTCCTTCACCTGGGAGTGTGTAACGCTCGGGCTCGTCGCTGCCTTCGGATGGATTCAGGCAATCCTTGATGTGGACGTGCGCGATATGCTCCTTGATGGCTTGGTAAAACTCCAGCGCGTCTTGCCACGGGTAGGGCGCGGGCTTGGAGCGGTCGCGTTGAAAGACTGGGTTGCCAGTGTCGAATACGAGTTTCAGCCCAGGCACTTCCTCGATTAAGCGAAGTGTATGCAAGGCGGAGAATCCGCCCCAGTTCATGCAGTTTTCGTGGACGGCTGTTAGGCCGGCGTCGGCGAAGCGTGCCACGATCTCGCGCAAGCGGCGGCAGCGTTCGGCCTCGTGTTGATCCTCGCCCCAAGGCTTTTGCGCGTAGGACATGATGCGAATCATCTTGGTACCGAGCCGCTGCATGCGCGGAATGGCGCGTTCGATTTCGCCGAGCGTGAGCGCGAAGTCAGACTCGATCGGTTTCGACCAACTGCCGATGAGTGAGCCGAATTCGATGACCGAAATGCCAGCTGCGTCGAGACGGTCGGCGGCCTGGTTAAAATTAGCCTCGGACAGATCGTGGATGTTCTGGCTGTCGATACTGCGCGCGGAAAGATGCTGCCACCCGAGTGCTTGGGTGGCCTTGATCTGTGTTTCAAGTGCTTGTCCGGCTTCGTCTGTGAATCCTGATAGGAGCATGGCTAGTGATCGCGCTGCGCGCTGCGCGCGGTGTGAGAGTAAGAGTGGGGGAGAATCTTTGTAGCGTGCAGCTTTAGCAAACGTTCATCGTGCTGGGATGGTTCGGTTGGCTGAGGCACTCAACGTTTGCTAAAGCTGCAAGCTACGAGAGGTTGGTGTATAAATTAAGATTGTTACGTGAGATCGATTTTGGTGCCGTTGTTTTGGGCGGATTGGTAGATGGCTTGGATCAGCTCGACGCTCTTGCGTGCTTCGCTGGCACCGGTGCTGGGCTCGCGGCCTTCTTGGATGGCGTTGACGACTTCTTCGAAATTGCGCTGGTGTTGGTAGAAGCTGATCGCGGTGGGATCGTTCGCTCCTAGGCCGGCTTCGGCACCTTGCATGAATTGGGCGCGGATGGCATCGTCCTCGTCAGTCTCGTGCATGAAGTCCCAGATTTCAAAGGCTTCATCGGCGAGGAAAACGGAGCCTTCGGTGCCGGCGAGTTGCACACGGGCAGGGTGGCCGTCTTTGGACCATGTGCAGGTGCTACCTTCGATGATGCCGCGCGCGCCATTCTCGAATTCTACAATCGCGACGGCGCTGTCTTCGACTTCGATGTCGGTGTGAGCGAGGCAGGCGGTGTTGGCCTGCACTGACTTCACTGGGCCTGCGAGGTACAGAAGTGCGTCGATGGTATGGATGGATTGATTCATCAATGCACCGCCGCCGTCGAGGGCCCATGTGCCGCGCCATCCTGCGGAGTCATAGTAAGCTTGATCGCGATACCATTTAATGTAGGCAGAGGCGGAAGTGAGTTTGCCAAAGCGTCCACCATCGGCGGCTTTCTTGAAGGCATCCATACCTAAGTGGAAGCGGCGATTAAGCACGGCGGCGAGCGTCACGCCTTTGACCTTGGCGGCTGCTACCATTTGATCGATGCGCTCGGTAGTGACTTCCAGTGGCTTCTCAATGATCACGTGTTTGCCTGCTGCGATCGCAGCCATGGCTGGATCAAAGTGAGCGCCCGAAGGTGTGCCGATCGTAACGATGTCGATCGCCGGATCGGCCAGCATGGCTTCGACCGAGTCGTAGGCATGGGTGTTGTATTGCTCGGCAAATGCCTGCGTGCGTTCAAGCACACGATCCGCCGCGCCAATGAGTGTGCCGCCGTTCATGGCTGCGATGGCTTTGGCGTGAAAGCCGCCGATCATGCCTGTTCCTATTATTCCGAAGTTCATCTTAATAAATTATTGTGCTGCTTGGTTGTTTCGTGAGGCGAATCCGCGGAGTCCGATGACTGCGAGGATCACTAGGCCTGCGATGCCGATCATGCCTGGAGTGCCCTTGTTGCTGAGTGCCCAGATGGAGGCAAAGGTCGCCACGCCTGCTGAGATGGCCATGAGTGTGTTGATGAGGATGCGGTTCTTGGGTAAATTGTCGCCCAGTGCCGACTTGGAGTTCATCAGGAGTAGAAATGCGAGATAAGCAATCGGCAGCAGGGTGGTGGCAATTACTGACGCAGGGATGGCCATGGCGGCCTTGGCATCACCGCTCCAGAGGTAGGGGGAGAAGAAACCCGCGATGGCAGGCATGGATGCACCGATGATGAAGATTTTAGCATTACCTACTTTGTTGAATGCTTCGCTGATCGCGTAGCCATTCATCATCATGTGCACGAGCAATGTTGAGATGGCCATCGCGAGCACGCCGATGCCAAAAAGCGTCTGTGCATGTTTACCGAGGAAGGGCTCCAGAGATTGAGCGAGATTAACTGAGTCCCGGTTGGAGAGCATCGCGGCGAGTTGTTTCTCTGCGAGTGGAGCAGATGCACGTGTCGCGCTCTTGGCGGTGTCGTCGAGTGTGATGAATGCCTCGTTGTGTGAGACTAAGCTGCCATCCAGCACTTTGTAGTAGGCCTGTTCCATTTCAGGAAAGGGTGTGCCGTCTGCAGTTAGGACATCGGCGTATTTGGCATGGAAGGAGGCCGCAGATGCAATGACGAGTGCGGACGCTCCTAAAATGAATGGTACGAACAGTCCTAATACGAGATCGAAGCGAGAGAGTTCGCGGTGTGCTTTGCCCCAGCCTTTTTTCTTAAGGCTGTAAGGGAGCAGGAAGGTCATGTTAATGCCGACGGCGGTGCCAAAGGCGGCAATGATTTTACCACGCTGCTCTGAAGTGACATACTCTGTCCAGTAGGCGGCTCGATCACCTGTCGTCGCGATGGCGGCTGCGATTTGATCGGTCGGTCTGAAGAGCGCTGAAAAATCAGGGATGAGACCGGCAATGAGACTGCCCCATGGAACGGCACCATTTTTTATGAGGGTCATGACGACCGCCATGAAGGCGAGGACGATGATCGCGACCAAGCCTTTGAGTAAATTATCGATGATTCGGGAGGCCCTGTCGTTTTTCTGTGAGAGCGCGATTAGTGAGAGTGCGATTACAAATAGAGAAGCAGTGATTACGTAGGGGCCAGGCGTGAACCCTAGATTGTCTTCTAACGCACCACGGCCGAGTGAGAATTGTGCGGCGCAAAATACGGTATCGGCAATCACCGTTGCGATCAGCCAACTCCACGCGAGCGTTGGAGAGACCTTTTTTTGCATGACTCGGAACGGGCGTTCTTCGCAGGAGAGCGTGACGTAGGAAATGGCTCCGAGCATGATGATACCGCAGAGCATCGCCAGGGGCTGTAGCCAGAGGAATTCGTATCCGCCAATAATGCCGAGGTAGAGCGCGCCGACGAGTGAGCCACCGCCTAAGGTGACAGCCGCTTGCACCCAGCCGGGGCCGGTCATTTTATTGTAACCAGCCAGTTTGCCGAGGAAACCCCGGCTTTGGATGGATTGGATCTGTTCGATGTTATTTTGCATTTGGAGCAGAGGCTAGTTGGTGAAAGATTCCTCGTAACGGACGGTGCCATCGACACGGTGATGCTTGAAGGTGATTTGATTCAGGGCGCTATCAACATCGACACTGAGAAAACCGCCTTTGACGCGGAGGAAGCGGTGCATCTCACCATAGAACTCTTCGCTATAGCCGGCTGCGTGTTTGTCAGAGGCTGGGCCGCAAGAGAACTCACGCAGGCCTGTCTTCGGATCGATGGAGGCGTATTGCCAATGGCGGTCGCCGCAGACCACAGTCATGTTTGGCTGCGCAGCGATGAACGCGCGGATCTCGTTTCCTTCGGTGGCGAATGCGGCATTGGAGTGATTATCATTCTTGCCTTTTAAGCGGTCGGGGCCGACCACAGGTGTCGAACTGAGTAGGACCTTAAAGGTCGCATCGGATGCCTGCACGGTGTCGAAAAACCACTGCTTTTGTTCAGCTCCCCAGATGGTTTTGTCCGGGCCGTCGGGCATATTGTTGGGGCTGCGGAAGTCACGGCCTTCGACCAGCCAGATCTGTAGATCCTTACCCCAGCGGATGGTGCGGTAGGTCTTTTCACCCATCGGCACTTGCTCGCGGAAGGTGGCGAGGCCTTGTTCCCAAGTCAGGTCAAAGTAGTTCTGACCTGGCCATGCGTCGTCTTTGAGCGTGTCGTGGTCATCTTTAATGAAGTAG
This sequence comes from Opitutia bacterium, assembly GCA_029252625.1. Taxonomy (GTDB): domain Bacteria; phylum Verrucomicrobiota; class Verrucomicrobiia; order Opitutales; family Coraliomargaritaceae; genus Lentimonas. The sequence continues at coordinate 12,317 of JAQXBA010000119.1, forward strand.
CTGCTGACTTGTTTGTGAAAAGTGCGCAAGTAAGGGGTGGAGTAAATGCGGTTCCATTTGAGTCGGGCTAGCTCCAGGTTTTTCCCGAAGGGGCCGGGCTTATCGTAGTATTCGATATCGCCAGTATGGACAAAGAAATCGGGATTCAGCGCGAGCATTTGAGGGTAGATCTTGTGCCCATTTTCAGGGTCGTCACGGCGTGGGTAATCGCCACAGGTGGTCACGACGAAACGGATGTCACGGGCTTGATCCTTTTTAGGCGCAGTGCGAAAGCCGCCTTCGAGGCGACAGTCTGCATCGTTGTTTTTACCTTCGATCAGTAGTGAGTATGCGGTTGCTGGTTCTAAGTCTTTGAGCTGGAACTGATGAATGTAGTCATTTTTCGGAGACACAGACTCCCATATTGTCGAACGTTTTTTTGATTCTTCTGCCGTGGGCCAATACGTGACCTTCACTTTACCTCCGGTGCCGATGACACTGTCTTGCATGATACTGAGATCCGGGTATTGGGGTTGTTTCTGCGCGTTTTTTGTCGGGTCAAAGGCTGTGCCTTCGCTATTTCGATCAGGGTTAGCTGTCAGACGTGTCCAAACAATGGCAGAGTCGGAGTCGACTTCGCCGACTTTGATGCCATTTGCCATATGCACATCGGCATGGAGACTGAGGAGTGGGGCGCACAGTAGACAGCAGGCTGCACACAATTTGTTGAGAGAGTTCATTTTACCGAGAAGGATTAAAGTTCGCGAATCTGGACGTTCTGGAACCAAACCTCGTCGTCGTGATCTTGCAAGAGGATGGGGCCGGTCCAGCCGCCGAAGCCTTCGTGTTTCTTGTATTTACTGTTTTGGAATTTTTTATTCCACTCTTTGGTTCCGTATTCAAGTTCGACAACTTTTTGGCCGTTGAGCCAATGCTCGATGTGATTGCCTTTGGCGACAATGCGAGCGTGGTTCCATTCGCCGACAGCTTGTATTGGTTTGTTGTCGGGAGCCGCGACCAGCTCGTACAGTGAGCCCGCACGGTGAGTCGGATTCTTGCTGTCCTGATGCTTGTCATCGTCAAGAATCTGATATTCGAGCCCGAGGCGACCTCGGGTTCGGTATTTGACGCCGGAGTTGCCGGCTGCGGAGATTTTCCAGCCGAAGCGCAGTTCGAAGTTTTTGTAATGCGTGCGGGTGATGATGTCGCCAGAACGTTTTCCGCTGCGATGAATGATGCCGTTTTCAATCGACCAGCCTTCGCTGACGGCTTGCCCTTTGATGTTGGTCCAGTCGGAAAAGTCGCCGGAGGCAAACAGAGAGATCCATTCGCTTGAGCTGGAGCAGGCTACGGTGCTCTCGTCCGTAAGTTCCATAATCCTTACATTACGAAAGCGGTAGATCTGGCCTTTTTCGCCATGGTGCTGAAGTCCGATGTATCCCTTGGCATCTTTTTGGTCATAAATGTCTGTCGTCGTGACGCCATTAATAGAGATCTTTATATGGTCGCCGCGGCATTCGATACGATACTTGTTCCAGCCATAACGCTTGAAGCAGTCGCCGGCGCGTTTGCGAAATGCCGCGATGGACTGCTGCTTTGCCTCGGTGGAATTTGCGTGATCGCGGTTCGGAGAAATAAACCAACCGCGACGTCCCTCATCGTAGAGGCCGCCGGACCATTTTCTGTCGGATGGGTCGACTTCTGCCTGATAACCGAACATCTTGTTCCTTAACTTGTGGCTTCGGAATAGAAAGCCTGAATTGCATTTACCCTCAGGCATTTTGACTTCTACTTCGAAGATGAAATCCGAATATTCCTTTACGGTGGAAAGGAACCACTTGGACTTATCCGTGGTGAGGTGAATTTCTCCATTTACGATTTCAACCTTCCCCCAGTCGTAAGGATTCTCCCAGTGTGCCAGGTCTGTGCCGTTAAAGAGCTCCGTCCACTCGGCTGCGATTGATGTGCTGGCTGGCAGCAGTGCTGCCGTCAGGATACTAATCCAGTATTTTATATTTCGCATTGTGTATTTGATTTTTGGATGCGTAATCGCTGAGTTACAGTGCGTAGAACTCTTCCCAGCCCTTGCGAGGCGCGGGATCGAGCAGCGCTAGTGCGACTTTATTGTTGGTGATTTGCTTCTTGTTGATGTCGAATTCCAGTTCGCCGCCAATGCGTTGGGAGATGACTCCGAGGTTGAACACCTGTGTGAGCGGACCGCTGACGCTGAAGGGTGAACGTGCTTCTTCTTCGCCCTTACAGGCGAGTAGGAAGTTGGCGTAGTGGTTGGAATTCTTTTGTGGGAACTTTGGCAGCGATTTGCGCATGTCCATGTATTTAGCCTTCGGCACAATGGTTAGCGGACTGGCGTGAGTGCCGCCTTGGAAGACGAGTTCCTTGGAGTAGAGCACCTTTCCTGCGCGGTTGAGGGTGGTGGGGCCGTGCGTAACTTCACCGGTTTCTGAGTTGGTGATTGGTTCGCTATATTCTGTTTCGAGCTGTGGCTTGTTATTCACGCCATCAAACCAAGTTACTTCGCAGGCAGGCAGATCGGGGCCACGCTCGGGGAAGTCAAAACGAATCGTGGAGGCGTCGGGGTAGATCAGGTCGCTGTGGTTGATGCCGACACGGTCGACTGCGGTGACCTTTGTGGGCATTCCGAGTTCGAGGAACTCGTGGCAGGTGTCGAGGATGTGTGGTCCCCAGTCGCCGAAGCAACCTGAGCCGTAGTCATACCAACTACGCCACTCGGCGGGATGCAGCCTTTTGCTGTAAGGGTGTGGTTGTGCGACGGTATCCATCCACTGTTCCCAGTTGACGCCATCGGGCAGTGGTTCGCTCGGGTAGGCTGTGGTGCTGCTGCCCCAGCCATGCCATCGGCGCGGCTTATTCATGTGGGCGGTGATACGGGTGATGTCTTTAATGATGCCGGCCTCGCGCCATGCTTTGAATTGAAAGTAGTTGGCGCCGGAGTGTCCCTGGTTGCCCATCTGTGTGGCAAGATTTGAGTGTTTAGCCGCCATGCGAATGAGTCGTTCCGTCTGTCCGAAGGTGTGGGCGAGCGGTTTCTCGACATACACGTGCTTGCCCAGAGACATTGCCAGCATGGTAGCGGCAAAGTGCGAGTGGTCGGGGGTGGCGATGAGGACGGCGTCGATCTCGTCGGCCATCGCATCGAACATCTTACGAAAGTCGGTGAAGGTGCGGGCGTGTGCATGTGCTAGTAGGGAAGCTTGTGTGTGCTTGCCTTTCAGGTCGACATCGCAGAGTGCGACGACGTTGCAGTGCCCTGAGGCGAATAAGGTTCTAAGGTCGTTGCCGCCTTGATTGCCGATGCCGATGACGGCGAGATTGACCTTTTCGCTCGGAGCCAAGCCAGTGGAGGATTGGTTGCCGAGGGCAATGTATGAGGGCAAGATCGTCAGCGCACCGAAGGCGGCGGATGATTTAAGGAAGTCGCGGCGAGAGGTGTGAGGTTTTTTGTGGGGCATAATTATATGTGCATTCACTACAAGTAGTGTTCCAGTGAAATTAAATGTTTAATCAGTGAACAAACAAAATTGGATTTCAGGCTTTAGCAATTGAAAAAAGCTGTCTTGTTTATGGAATATGTCCAATCAGCAAAAATATGACCGTGGTGATATTCGTCGTTTAAATGCGGTCAGTGTATTGAATCAGTTAAGGGTGCACGGAACGCTTTCGCGCGCGAATATTGCAACCGAGCTGGGGCTGACGCGTGCGACGGTGTCGAGTATTGTTGCGGATTTAATTACGGCTTCGTTAGTTTTGGAAACGGAGTATGCGGGGGGGGCTGCGGGGCGTCCGGGGCTTTTATTGGAATTGAATCCGGATTGCGGCTGTATGATTGCGCTGGAGATTGATTTGGATCGTATCTCGCTATTGTTGACGAATGCGGGGCAGGAATCGCTGTGGCGTCAAGCAGTTCAACTTGAGGCCGAGGCGAGTGCGGATGCCACGTTAGCGAGGGCAGCGGAGTTGGTGGAGCAGGCACTTGAACGTGGTCGCCGAAAGGATTTGCCTTGTCTCGGCATCAGCGTGGCGTGGGCGGGTTTGGTGAACCATTCCGATGGTCGATTGGCTTACGGGCCGACGTCCGGTTGGTCGCAGATCCCCCTCAAGGCGGATTGGGAGGCCCGCTTTAAAGTGCCCGTCACTGTAGAGAATGAGGCGCATGCAGCTGCGATCGGCATGCATCACTTCGGTCCTAGGCCCGGCGTGCGAAACTTAATTTATCTAAGCTTAGGTGTTGGCCTCGGTGCTGGGGTCTATGTGGATGGATCGTTGTTGCGTGGCAAGTTCGGCTATTCCGGACAGGTGGGGCATACTCATTTTGCAGAGAATGGCATTACTTGTAGTTGTGGGAAGCAGGGCTGCTGGGTGACGGAGATCAGCCTGCCGGCTTTACTGCGAAAACTTGCAGCAGCTGGGGTGGAATTACCAAGGGGGAATGGTTCTGAATTGGATGTGCTGGACGCGCTGTATCAGTTGGCGCAGGCGGGGGATGCTCCCGTGTTGGAAGTGTTGAATGCGGTGGGCCGTCAGATCGGGGAGGGGGCCGCAGCTCTGGTGCAGGCCTTTAATCCCTCGCAGATTATTTTTGGTGGGCGTATGGGTAAGTTGGTCAAACTGGTGGAGCCGGTCGTTCAATCGGCGTTATTGGAGCACACCTTGCCGTATATGGCAGAAGCACTCGAAATCGTGGTGAATCAGTCCGACGATGATTCGTTGCTAGGCGGATTGGCGACCGTATTTGATGCGACGATGACCAACCCGTAAGGCCGTTCTCTTAGCTTTCAGTCGTAAACTGTTTTAGATCCCATGGGCTCTCGCCGCACTCCCGTGCAATTTCATTGAAGGCATCGATTTCGGCTTCTGAGAACAGAAGACCTCCGGCTTTGACGACGCGCTTTGCCCATTGTGCTTCGAGCTGACCGGGGAGGAGGCAGTTTTCATTGCCGTGGCCAAGGATGTCTTCAAGTACCGCTTTGACGTTTTCAGCTTGATTGCGGCCTTGGGCGAATGCTCCGCTATTGATGGCATCTGGATGGATCACTTGAAAGTAAAAGGCGGGTGTGCGCTTTTCGCCTGCCGGAATCTCACGGCTGCGCAACGTTGGCAGGCTGCCGCCGATGAATGCGCCAACGATTTCGTTAATCAGGCTCAGGCCATAGCCTTTGTGTGCGCCAAAAGGCATGAGTGCTTTGACTGCATTGGCATCTGTGGTCGGCTGACCCTCGGCATCGACCGCGGCGTTGGCCGGCAAGGAGGTGCCTTCGCGCTGAAACTGTTGCACTCGGCCCATCGCAATGACGGAGGTGGCCCAGTCGATGACGATCGGGAAGCCGACGGCATCCGTGGTGGGAAAGCCCCAACTATGTGGATTGGTTCCGAGAGTGGGAAACTTGCCCATGAAGGGCACGACTTCGGCCAGTGCTGCGGTGCAGTTGGTGTAGGCGATGTAGCCACGTTTGGCGGCTTCCATGACGTAGCCGCCGCCCCAGAGATAGTGAAATGCATTGTCGACGGATACCTGACCGATGCCGAATTCATCCGCGAGCTCAATGGCGCGATCAATTGCGTCGTAGGCCGTCGCTTGGCCTAGTTTTTTATTGGCGTTCCAAATTTCGCTGGCAGCGAATCGAGATTCGACTTTTTCGATATTGGCACCCGGGGTGCAGCCATCGGCGGCGCTGCCAAATAGGTGGTCGAGGTGGAGGGCTTTGATTGCGTTGTGTGTGCGGATGCCGTGATGAGAGGCGAGCTCAGAAAAGCGTGCGGCTTGTGTGGATTCGTCATCAGTGTATCCACGATTTTGATACGATTTTTTGACGAGTGCATTGTGCTGCTCTGCAGGGACGATGTAGAATGTTTCTTTCATATTTGGAGAATTATAAATTAAAAATCAGGAATTAGAGATTACGAATCAGGAATTGGAAATTCACTTTCCTAATTCCTAATTCTCAATTCTTAATTAGAGCATCGCGACAGGTGGCTCGACGTCGTTCACCTGTGCCAAGGCTTTTTCGCCTTTGAGCAAGTTGACTAAGTTTTGAGTGGCCATGCCTGCTTGGCGTTGGACGCTCTCGAAAGTGCGGGAGCCAACGTGCGGGGTGATGATGCAGTTCTTTGCGCCGAGTAGCGGGTGGTCTGCGGCAGGCGGTTCTTGGTCGAGCACATCTGCGCCATAGCCACCGAGCTTGCCGCTTTCGAGTGCGGCAGCGATGTCGCTTGTATCAGCGAGTTCACCACGACCACAGTTGATCAGTGTCGCGCCATTTTTCATGTTCTTGATGGTCGCTTCGCAAATCATATCACGGGTCTCTTCTGTGAGATTTGTGTGTAGCGAGACGATGTCGCTGGCGCGTAGTAGCTGTGTGACGCCGTCGGCACGTTCGATGTTGTGCTCTTTGGCGAAGTCTTCAGGCCAATAGAGATCGTAGCCAATGCATTTCATACCAAACGCATTGGCGCGGATGGCGACTTCGCGGCCGATACGACCGAGGCCGATGATACCGATGGTCTTGCCCATGATCTCGTGGCCAGTCATGCGCTTCCAACCACCTGCGGCAGTAGCGTTGGCTTGCTCCATCAGATTTTTGTTCAACGCCAAGATCAGCATGAAGACATGCTCGGAGACGGTCGTGTGGTTCACCCCCGGGCAGAAGCTGACGGGGATATTCTTCTCCGTCGCGTAGGCCACGTCGATCTTGTCCACGCCAATCCCATATTTGGCGATGACCTTAAGCTTCGGCAGGGATTTCTCGATCACCGCTTGAGTGATCTCGTCGTCGCCGCAGAGGAAGGCGTCGAAGTCGCCGGAAAGCTCGAGCATCTGCGCCTCGGACAGTGGACCGCGCTCGCGCACGACTTCCGCGCCGGTGCTTTCGAGGAGTGCGTGGTGATCGCCGGGGCAATCTTGGTAGGAAGTAGTGGTGAGGAGAATTTTCATGGTCTTATGAGTTGGGTAAGCTGAAATAGCTTTTCGCGTTGTCGATGCAGATGCCTTTGACCAGTTGGTCGAGCACGTCGGCATCATCTGGGATCAAGCCGGCTTCGACGTCCCGTCCGATGATATTACAGAGTAGGCGTCGGAAATATTCGTGACGCGGGAAACTTAGGAAACTGCGTGAGTCGGTCAGCATGCCGATGAATTGAGGAAAGAGTCCGACGCTGGAGAGCGTCTCCATTTGTTGCGTCATGCCGTGCAAGGTGTCCAGGTGCCACCAGCCGCTGCCGAGCTGCATCTTGCCAGCGATCTTGCCGTCTTGAAAGGCACCCATCATCACTGCGATGGGATACAGCGCGGCCGGGTTTACGTGGTAAAAAATACACTTGGGCAGTGCTTCTTCCACATCCAGACTGTCGAGGAAGGGAGCCATCTTTGTGACGACCCCGTCATCATACATCGCGTCGTGACCGGTGTCGGCACCGAGCTTGAGACGGATGCGTGTATTCGGGCGACGGATAACTCCGATGTGAAACTGCATCGCCCAACCGCGAGCGGCATTCCAGCGGGCGACATGCTGCAGGATAAAAGTGCGCCACTGTTCATCTTCTAAATTGCTGAGTGTTTGTTCGGCGCGCAGTTTAGCGAAGATCTGATCTGCTTCTTTGTCGGAGCAAGGCGCATATGGGAAGGTGTTGACATCGTGATCCGAAAAACGGCCACCGCAGTCATGGAAGTAATCATGGCGGAGCTTGAGCGCGGCGATGTAGCCAGACGCACCAGCCAGAGAATTGGCAGTCAGCGCGGCCAAACGATCCGCCCATTGATTCCAAGCGTTCAGGTCCGCAGTGAGCATCGCCCCGTCGGGGCGAAAGGTCGGGCACAGACGTGTCGGGTGATCGGTTTTCGCGAAAGCGGTATGATGCTCTAGCTTATCAAGCGGATCATCGGTGGTGCCGACGGCATGGATCTTGAAGTCTGTCAGGATATTATGAACCCGGAATTTATCCGAAGCGAGTTGCTCGTTGGCGATCGCCCAGATGTCTTCTGCTGTGGATTCGCTCAGGACGAGATCGCAATTGAAATAGCGCTTCAGTTCAAGGTGCGTCCAATGATGTAGTGGATTGCGAATCGTTTGAGGCACGGTTCGCGCCCATGCGAGAAAGCGCTCTTTGGGATCGCTGTCCTTTCCTGTAACCAGCTCTTCGGGAATGCCAGCAGCGCGCATGGCACGCCATTTGTAATGGTCTCCGGATAGCCAGATGTCGGCCAAGTCGCCGAAGCCCGCATTCTCGGCCACGTCCTGTGGTGATAGGTGCGTATGGTAATCGAAGATCGGCTGATGCGTGGCGATTTCGTGGAATAAGCGCTGCGCGGTCTTGTTGCTGAGCAGGAAGTTTTCGTTGAGATAGCTCATTTCAAATGATCAATTAAATCGTCATCGATGCGTAGCCGCCGTCGACGACGATTTCCGCGCCGTTCATAAAGCTGCCGGCATCGGATGCGAGCAAAAGCGTCGCGCCGATCAGCTCGTGTGCTTCGCCGAAACGGTTGGCTGGGGTGTGCCCCATTATGGATGCGATGCGCTCGGGATTGAGCACCTTCTTATTTTGCTCAGCGGGGAAGAAGCCCGGGACGATGGTGTTGACTCGCACCTTTTGCTCGGCCCATTCGCGGGCGAGATTTTTGGAGAGGTTGTGCACTGCGGCCTTGGTCGCGGAGTAAGTAAACACGCGCGAGAGTGGAATGATGCCGCTCATCGAGCCGATGTTGATAATGCTGCCGCCTTCGCCGCGCTCGACGAGATACTTGCCAAAGATTTGCGACGCAAAGAGCACGGCCTTTAAGTTTGTATTTAAAATAGTATCAAACTCGTCTTCTTCGATATCAAAGATGGGTGTGGGTGAATTAACACCTGCACCATTGATGAGGATGTCGATTTTTCCCGACTTGGCTAATACGGCGTCGAGCAGTCCTTGGATCGATGCCTTGGAGTTGACGTCGACCTTTTCGAAATAGGCTGAGCCGCCAGTTTCGATGATTTTGGCTAGTCGTGCCGCGGCTTTCTCTTCGCTGCGGCCGACGAGAATAGTTTCTGCTCCAGCGGCAGCCAAGCCTTCGGCCATTGCGCCACAGAGTTCGCCAGTGCCGCCGATCACGACGGCGACTTTATTTTCTAAATTGAAGACGGAGTTGAGGTAGTCTGATGGCGCCATAATAAGTGTGTTGAATCGTTATGCTTGAGCGGCTTTGGTCAGTGCTTCTTTAACTTGGGCGGTGATGGAGCTCCAGTCTTTGTTGGCGATTTGTGCCTTCGTGGCTAGCCAGGATCCGCCGATCGCGAAGACTTCGGGGATGGAGAGATAGTCGTTCATGTTGTCGAGCGAGACGCCGCCAGTCGGGCAGAACTTTACACCGAGCTTGGCATACGGAGCGGCCATTGCTTTGAGCAGTTTGGGGCCGCCTGCAGCGCCGGCAGGAAAGAACTTTAAGTGCTTACAACCCGCTTTGATCGCCGCCTGAATGTCGGATGGTGTCATGATGCCGGGGATGAATGGAACATTTCGCTCCTTGAAGTAAGCAATCGTTTCAGGGTCGGTGCCAGGAGCTAGGCCGAACTTACTGCCTGATTCAATCGCGATCTTCGCCTGTTCTGGAGTGACGACTGTGCCGGCCCCCACGAGCATCTCGGGAAATGCATTGGCAATTGCTTCGATGGCACCTGATGCTGCGGCTGTGCGGAAGGTGACTTCAATGATATTGAGTCCGCCTTCGAGCAGTGCATTGGCGAGTGGTTCGGCATCCGCGATGTCGTCGATGACGATGACGGGAATGACTGGAAATTGATCTAGTTGAGACATAGTTTTTGATTTTTAATAATTGAGCCTATCGGTCGACTCGTGCGCCACCGCCGGCTTTGACCTTCTTGACTTCCTTAAGCGATGCCATGGTGGTGTCGCCGGGAGTCGTCATGGCGAGCGCACCGTGCACGCAACCATAGTCGACAGCTTCCTGCGGGTCGTTTTCAGTGAGGAACCCATAGATCAAGCCCGATGCAAAACTGTCACCGCCGCCGACGCGGTCGAGGATCTCTAGGCTTGGGAATTTGATGGATTCGAAGAATTCACCGTCATGCCAAGCCATCGCCGCCCAGTCGTTGACGGTCGCTGTTTTGACGGCGCGAAGTGTGGTCGCGGTGGCCTGGAAGTTGGGGAATTCATTGATCGCTGTGGCGATCATGTTCTTGAACGCTTCAACGGGGATGTGAGAAATGTTCTCATCGACGCCTTCGACTTCGAACCCGAGGCAGGCGGTGAAATCTTCCTCATTGCCAATCATCACGTCTACGTAGCGGGCAATGTCACGGTTGACTTGCTGGCACTTCTCTAAGCCGCCGAAGTCTTTCCAGAGCGATGGGCGGTAGTTGAGGTCGTAGCTGACGATGGTGCCGTGCTTCTTGGCACATTGGACGGCTTCAAGTACGACGTCCGGAGTCGTGGCGCTCAACGCGGCGTAGATGCCACCGGTGTGAAACCACTGCACGCCGCGCTTGCCGAAAATTTCTTCCCAGTCGATGTCACCAACTTTCAATTGGCTCGCAGCGGTGTTGCCACGGTCGGGGCAGCCCACGGCACCTCGAATGCCGAAGCCGCGCTCGGTGAAGTTCAGGCCGTTACGAACGGTGCGGCCAATGCCATCATAGTCGACCCATTTGATGAGGTTCGTGTCGACACCCCCTTGTAGGATCAAGTCTTCCACGAGCCGGCCGACGGGGTTGTCTGCAAAAGCAGTGACCACCGCAGTCTTCAGTCCGAAGCAGCGGCGCAAACCGCGAGCTACGTTATATTCTCCGCCGCCTTCCCATGCAGTGAGTTGGCGCGAGGTGTGCACGCGACCTTCGCCGGGATCGAGACGGAGCATGACTTCGCCGAGAGAGACGCATGCGTATTCGCAGGATTGAGCAGGTTTGATTTGTATGGCCATTGTTGAATTGTTTTAGTGTTGGTGGTAGTTGATCTTTTTGGGGAGCAGGGTGCCATTGTTTGGCCAGTCTGTGTATAGGCGATTGGGGCGCTAGATAGTAATTGCATAAACCTTAATGTTTTTGCATAAGTGCGCATATTATGAAAATGAAGCATGTCTTAATGGTGCTGGGTAGTTATGACCAATCGGCGCACGAAGGAATTGCCCAGTATGCAGGTCAACATGGTTGGCACTTAAATGTTGGTACTTTGAAGGACTTTAAACTGCCTGAGCATTGGCAGGGTGATGGGATCATTACTTCTCTAAATGCTAGTCTACCACTCGAGGAGTTTATCCTTCAAGCCGAAGTGCCTGTTGTTGATTTGTCTGTGTGGCGTGAGGACATTCAGTTGCCGCGTGTGGTGGCTGATAATACTGCTATTGGATTGTTGGGTGCGGAGCATTTTCTGCAAATGGGGCACCAGCATTGTGCATGGTTCGCTCTGGCTAGCAATCCCGTGAGCCGCGCACGTTACAAGGCGTATCGTGATCGCTTGGCGAGGGCTGGTATTGATTGCATTCGTTTGGATGTGAAGCGCCCGCAGGATGCTGTGTATGTGACCGAGCGACTTCGTGCGCTACCAAAGCCGTGCGCGATTTATACGAAGAGTGATTACGATTCAGCATGGATCCTCAATCTGTGCATGGATGCAGGGCTGCGTGTGCCTGAAGATATTGCGATTCTCGGAGCTGATAATAATCTTTTGATCTGTGAAAATCAATCAGTGCCTCTGTCCAGTGTTCGCCACGACCTTAAGAAGATTGGATATGAAGGTGCCGCATTGTTGGATCATTTGATGCGAGGTGAGCGGCCTGAGCAGCTCCTGAGACTTATTCCTCCGCGTGGGATTGAGGTTAGGCAGAGCACGGATTCGCTTGCTGTCACCGATTTGTTAATTCGGGATGCGATTGAGTATTTAAAGGGCAACTACAGGCAGTCGATGAGTGTGGCAGATGTGGCGAATGATCTTCAAGTAAGCCGACGAAACTTGGAACTGCGCTTTAGAAATAGTATGCACTGTAGCGTGCATGAATTTCTGGTTCGGGTCCGTATTGAAGCAGCTAAGAAGTTACTTAAATTTTCCGATAAACCAGTTGTGGAGATCGCAGCGTTGACTGGATTTTGCCATGCGCCGCACTTTAGTAATACATTTAAAAAGTATATTGGGGTATCGCCTTTGAAATACCGTAATATGTTCTAGGGCATTTCGAGCGAGTAGCCTGAGTACAGTTTTCCTCTCGTTTTGATCAATGTTAGAAAGTAGTTTTGACTTTTTTGTTCAAATGTAGATTTTTCTTTAGTTTTCATCGATACAATCGAGTGCGTCCCTTTTTTTTATTTAATTGTATTTAAAGATATGTAATGGAGTGTTTTACGATTCTTTATAAGGTTCAGTCTTAAGGTTTAGTGGGATTTTTTTGTTTTTTTTCTTATTAATTTCTTGTCAAATAGCGTCAATAGATGATTTGTTTAATTACATAGTTCCATGGCACCCTTATCTACAACTCATCTTGCTGCGACTGGAATGCAGTCTGATTTCTTGGCTTCGCTGCGCCCTGGCCAGTTGTTGGAGGCATTGTTTGATTGTGTGCCTGGTGCTTTCTTTTTTGTAAAGGATCGCGAGAGTCGCTTTATGGCGGGTGGGCGGAGTTTTGCACAGACACTCGGGGAGACCTCGATGGAGGTGATGATCGGCAAGACGGACTACGATTATAGTCCAGATTTTCTGGCGGATGGATTTTACGCGGATGACCAACGTGTGATGGGCACCGGGCAAGCGATTTATAATAACATCGAGCTGGTGCCTTCGGCGGATGGGTCTTTGGATTGGCTGTGTACGACCAAAATCCCCTTGTTTGACACACAGGGTGCGGTGGTAGGGCTTGCGGGAGTGGCGCGCATCATACGTGATCACGACGCTGTGTATGCGGAACATCCAGAGATGCATCGCATTGTGAATCATGTTCGACAGCACTATCGAGATAAGCTTTCGATAGCGGATCTCGCCACGATTGGAGGGATTTCAGTGAGTTCTCAGGAACGTTTATTTAAGAAGACTTTTGGGTTAACACCTTTGATGTATTTACGTCGCACCCGTTTGAATGCAGCCTGCCAATTACTGCGCAGCACTGCAGTCGGGTTATCTGATATTTCGGTGCAATGCGGCTTTAATGATCAAACCAATATGACCCGCGCGTTTCGACAGGAGTTGAAAATTACGCCGCTCAAGTATCGCCGCAACTTTAGTGAAAAGCCTGCTCCGCGCAATAAACGTAAGACTTCGATGGTTTTACGTGCTGGAATCTAATGCTTATTTATCCCGACCAAATCCAAAAAAAATATGAAACATAGTAAAAACGACAAAACCGTCTTCTGGGGCTCTTTCATCGCCCTAGTTACCACCTCAATGGCTTTTATCATAAGAGCTTTTTTAATTAATGACGGCAGCCTCTGGCCAGCTCAATTCGGCTTTGATAAAGTGCAGGGCGGCGAGCTCTTCGGCGCGGGGATCTGGCCCTTTGCGATTAGTATCATCGTATTCAGCCTGATCATCGACCGCGTCGGCTATAAATTTGCGATGTATTTCAGCTTTGTCTGTTACGCGATTTTCGGAGTTATGGCGATGACGGCTTATGCGGCAGTGCAGGGTGATATTGCTGACCTAGCGATCGCTCAAGCAAAAGCGTGGAACTATCTCTATTGGGGTTCTGTAATTCTTGGTCTGGGTAATGGCACCGTTGAGGCCTTTATTAACCCAGTGGTGGCGACATTATTTAAGGACGAAAAATCCAAGTGGCTCAACATTTTGCATGCCGGCTGGCCCGGTGGTCTAGTGCTCGGTGGCGTGCTTGCAATCGGTCTGAGTGGTCCGGTTGCCAATGATTGGCGGATCTTAGTCGCGATCATGTTTGTGCCAGCCTTTATCTATCTCATCCTATTGGCGAAGGTGAAATTCCCGGTCAATGAACGCGTCGCTGCGGGATCGAGTTATAAGGAGATGTTGGCAGAGTTTGGCACTCCAGCTGCCTTTATCGCTTTCTATTTGATCTTCTCGCAGTTGGGGCAAGTGTTTGCATGGTCGACTGGTATCACGTGGGGCTTAATCGCTGCGACAGTCATTGGATTCGGTGCGTATAGTCGTTCGTTCGGTAATCCACTATTACTTGTATTGGTGATCATCATGATGCCATTGGCGACGACTGAGCTCGGCACGGATGGTTGGATTTCAGCACTGATGGAGCCAGCCATGCATGATGCAGGCTGGAGCCCGACTTGGGTGTTGGTTTATACCTCTGTGATCATGATGGTGCTGCGCTTTAATGCTGGTCCGGTGATCAATAAGTTCGGCCCGCTCGGTCTCTTGGCGCTGTGCGCCGGACTAGCTATCGTCGGCTTGAACTTACTCTCGATCGCTTCGGGTGTCGCATTCATCTTCTTTGCGGCGACCATTTATGGCGTCGCCAAGACCTACTTCTGGCCAACCATGCTCGGAGTAGTCGCCGAGCAAACACCAAAAGGGGGGGCGCTTACGCTCAACGCGATTGCCGGTATCGGCATGCTCACAGTTGGTATTTTGGGTGGGCCATTTATCGGCTATCTCCAAGAGTCCTCAGTCACGTCTGCGATCGAAGCAGAGATGCCAGCTGTTTTCGAGCAGGTCACTGCCGAGAGCGATTATTTGCTAGGGAAATACACTGCGTTGAATGCAGAAGCACTACTTCTACTGGACGCTGAAGTGCAAGCTGAGGCTGCTGAAATCTCAGAACGTGAAACTCAAGGTGCGCTTGCTAAAATGGCGATATTCCCAGCATTCATGTTGGCCTGCTATATCGGCCTGATTTTCTACTTTAAGAGACAAGGTGGGTATAAGCCTAAAGTCATTGGAGAGGCTCACTAATCCTCATTTCGTTCTAACTAAAAAGCATTCAATCATTCAATTATGTCTTCCAAACAACCACTTAAAGTAGGTATGATCGGCGGCGGCGGCGGCGCTTTCATCGCTAACCCACATCAAAAAGCCATTCACTTCGACGGCACACGTAAGGTGCATTCAGTCGCGCTGCATCCCGACCCTAAGATCGCGATGGATGAGGCCAATAGCTGGGCGTATCCAGTCAAAGGATACGAAAGCTACGACGAAATGATTGCCGTGCAGAAAGATCTCCCTGAAGAAGAGCGTCTAGATTACATCTTGGTCGTGACCCCCAATTTCGTTCACTTCGATCCTACGATGAAGGCACTTGAGGCGGGCATTCCTGTCATGTGCGAGAAGCCACTCACGGTGAATCTCGAAGAGTCTGAGAAGCTCGTCGCCAAGGCCAAAGAAAAGAACGTGCCTCTAGCGGTCGCTCATACGTACGTGGGGCACTGGAGCAGCTGGTTTAGTCGTTTTATTGTGCAGAGTGGTCTTCTCGGCGAGATTCGCTGGGTGGATAGTTACTACATTCAGGGCTGGTTGGCTGAAAAGCTTGAGGACACTGGGCAAATGCAAGCAGCATGGCGCACGGATCCTAAGCGTGCTGGTGCCTCTGGTGCCGGTGGTGATATCGGTATTCACGCTTTGGAGCAGTTGCGTTTCGTGACTGGTTTGGATGTGACAGATGTGTCCGCTCACTGTGAATGCATGGTTCCCGGTCGCCCGATTGATGATCACTTCACCGTGTATGGTAAACTATCCAATGGTGGTAAGTGCCTCGTGCGCGCATCGCAAATTTGCCATGGTCATAAGAATGACCTAGGTATTGTGATCGCGGGCACCAAGGGCTTGCTCAAATGGAATCAGGAAGATGCTGAGGCAGTTACAATCTGCCTCCCTGGTCAGCCGGATCGCACCTACTGGCGCGGGGCGGTTTCTGCCAACGACGGTTTCCTTGGCGATGTGCCGCAGGAACTACTTGACGAACCAACTATCCCGTCCGGCCACGTTGAAGGCTTACACGATGCGTTTGCACGTCTGCACCGCGAATTCGAAAAGGATGTGCGTGCGTTTAACGCGGGCGAAGCCTGGAACTGCGATGGCAGTCGCTACGCTAATGTAGAAGACGGCCGTATGGGCCTGGCATTCATTGACGCAGCTGTGAGTTCGCAGGCAAATGATAATGAGTGGACTACGGTTGATCTCGGCTAACAGATCCAGATTACATTCCATGGTCGCCTCGCAAATATACCGCTTTCTGACTTTCGTATGCTTTGGTATGCTTACGCTGAACGCGTGCGCTACTGCTGCGAAATATACGACGGTTGATGAAGCGATTGCGCGAGGCGATCTGGCAGATGTAACCTTGCAAATTGCCGTGCATCCTGAACGTTTGGATAAAGGTAAAAACCCAAAACTATCTCCGTTGAATCAAGCGATTCTTCGTAAGAAAGAAGCGATCGCCTTGTTTTTAATCGAAGCGGGGGCCAATGTGGATGTGCCCGATGGTAGCAAACGCACGCCGCTGCATCTCTGCGTAGATCGTGACCTGCCAAAGGTTGCGACGGCCTTGCTCAAAGCCATGGCCAAGCCCAACAAATGGGACAAAGCCGGTTGGACGCCGCTGCACAATGCGGCTGCGAAAGACCGCGTTGCAGTAGCGAAAGTTCTGATTGGTGGCGGTGCCAATGCCAAAGCATTGAGCGAACGCGGCGGCACGCCTCTACATGAAGCGGCTGCCAGCGGAAGCGCCGAGATGGTGCAACTTCTTCTCGATTCTGGTGTCGATCCGTCTGTCAAAGCAGAGAGCGGCGACACTGCTTTATCTATAGCAACCGCCAGCAAAAACGAGGCTGCGATTCAACTGCTTCAATCAACCAACTAACAACTTCCAACCAGCAACATCTAACCAACAAAGTTCAATATGTCCCGTCCCGTCACACTTTTCACCGGCCAATGGGCCGATCTTTCAATCGCCGAACTGGCACCCAAGGTTAAGGAAATGGGCTTCGACGGGGTCGAACTCGCCTGTTGGGGCGATCACTTCGATGTGCAAGCCGCGCTCAACGAGCCCGATTATATCGCAAAGCTATGGGCATTGCTCGAAGCCAATGACCTGACTTGCTATGCGATTTCTAATCATCTCGTCGGCCAAGCGGTGTGCGACAAGATCGATGCGCGTCATGCCGCGATTCTTTCGCCGGCGATCTATGGCGATGGTGAGCCTGAAGGTGTGCGTAAACGCGCAGCCGAGGAAATGAAAGACACCGCACGTGCCGCACGTAAGTTCTTCGATGCCAAACCCGGTGGTGCTCCCGAGCGTGTGGTGGTGAATGGCTTTACCGGCTCTTCCATCTGGCATTTGCTTTACTCCTTTCCGCCAATCGTGCCTGGTCAAATCGAAGCTGGCTTCCAAGACTTCGCAGATCGTTGGACACCGATTCTCGACGTGTTTGAAGCAGAGGATGTGTATTTTGCACTTGAAGTGCACCCGACCGAAATCGCCTTCGACATCGCCAGTGCTGCCACAGCACTCGAAGCGATCAATCATCACCCACGCTTCGGTTTCAATTACGATCCGAGCCACCTCGGCTACCAGGGCGTGGACTACGTGAAATTCATTCGCGATTTCGGCGCTTACATTTTCCATGCACACGTTAAGGACGCATGGTGGGGGCACGGCAATGGTGACGTCGGCGTGTTCGGTGGTCACACTGAGTTTGGTGACGTGCGTCGCTACTGGGACTTTCGTTCGCCGGGCCGTGGTGATGTGAACTTTGAGGAAGTGATGGTCGCCCTCAACGATGTGAACTATCAAGGGCCACTCTCAATTGAATGGGAAGATTCTCGCATGGATCGTTTTCACGGAGGTGCTGAGGCCTGTAAGTTTACTCGTAGTTTAGATTTTGCCCCTAGCAATGTCGCCTTTGATGCGGCGTTCGATAAAGAGAAACAATAGAAAGAGTATCCTATCAACATGAGCACATTCGCATTTATTCAAAACCTGAATACACCTGAGATCGTGATAATCGGCGGAGTCATCTTGCTGTTCTTCGGCGCAAAACGTATGCCAGAACTTTTCCGCTCGTTCGGTAAGTCCGTGCGCGAATTTAAGAAAGCCACTTCGGGCATCGAACAAGACATCCGCTCCGCGATGGATGTGGATGTTGAGACCGAAGAAGCGGCACAGCGCAAACGCGCTGCTACAGCTGCTGCCACGACTGAAACTGCCTAATTTTCATCATCACCGCATGCGTGCGGTGACGGTTTCCCCTCCCTGATTCTCTACCGCTCTCGCAGCTCCCTCGCGACGAGAGCACCTCCCCAATTCCTATACAGTTTATGAAATATTCAATTTCGCTTTGCTATGCGCTGACGATTACTTCGCTCTGCGCGGCATCCGACTGGGTGCCGACTTTTAACGATAAGCCAGTGGCGCCGCATCATGTGACGGCGATCGAAGCGGCGCTGCCGCAGGCTGCGATCGTCGCTCCTCAACAAGCACGCCGCGTGCTGGTTTATAGTGCCACTGCCGGCTATCGACATGGCTCCATTCCGACCGGTAAGCTGGCACTGGACAAACTCGGAGCTGCGAGCGGTGCGTATGAAGCGATCCTCAGCGATGATCCCGCTAACTTTGAACCTGAGGCGCTGAAGGGCTTCGATGCCGTGGTCTTGCTCAGTCCAACGCAGGATTTCTTCATGCCGTCTGGCAAGCAACGCAAGAAGTTTTCAAAAGAAGACTGGGCGTGGCTACAGGCTCGCCACAATCGTCTGGTGGATAATTTGATCGAATATGTGGAGCAGGGCGGGGGACTGGTTGGCATACACTCCGCCACCGATTCCTGTTACAAGCATCAGGGCTACGGCGAGGCAATGGGCGGATACTTCAGTGGGCATCCTTGGACTGCGAATATGAACGTGACCATTGTTATCGAAGATGGTGAGCATGCGATTATGAAGCCAGTGTTCGAGGGTATGAAGGACTTCCGTATTAAGGACGAAATTTATCAGTTTAGAGCGGAGCCATATTCCAGAGATAAGCTCCGTGTATTACTTCACTTAGATCCAGCTCGTAGCGATACACCGAAGAAGGCGCTCGGACGTGAGGACGGTGATTATGCCGTCTGTTGGGTGCAGTCTGTCGGCAAAGGTCGCGTGTTTTATACAAGCCTCGGGCATAATCATGAGATCTATTCCAACCCACTTATGTTGAAGCATTATCTGGCGGGTATTCAGTTTGCCGCTGGCGATCTGAAGGCCGACACCACGCCGAGCGCTAAGCTCAAGATCCCGAATGTGACTGCTTGCTGTGGTCAGAGTGAATGGCAGTCGCTCTTCGACGGTCAGACTTTGAACGGTTGGACGCAGCAGAATGGCACCGCCACCTATGAAGTGCGTGATGGCGTGATCGTGGGGCGCTCGGTGTTAAAGAGTCCGAATTCCTTTTTATGCACGGACCAGACCTACGGCGACTTCGAACTGGAGTTTGAAGTGAAGTGCGGCGCGATCAACTCCGGCGTGCAGATTCGCTCTTTGCAAAGCGACGCTGTCGCGAAGGGACACGTGCAAGGGCCGCAGGTCGAGATCGAGCACAGCCCCGGTCAGTCTGGTTACATTTATGGCGAAGCCTATAGCAGCTGGCGCTCACCCGAGCCGAAGTCGAAAGACCCCAAGGTCAATGCGCATAGCATTTTCAACAACGACGAATGGAACCACTATCGAATTCTAGCAAAGGGCGCTCGTATTCAAACATGGATCAACGGTCAACCTGTGGCGGATTTGAACGATCCCGAAAGCTACGAACGATTCCCTCGTGGTATGATCGGACTGCAAGTGCATTCGCACAAGGTCGCCGACGTCGAAATCGAATGGCGCAAAATTCGCATCCGCGAAGTCCAATAATAATTTCCTATAAAATAAAACATATCACCATGAAACGTAGAAACTTCCTTAAAACCGCAGCAGCCGCCAGTGCGGGTGCTTTTGTCTTACCCCGATTTTCGATCGGTCAGCCTGGCCCTTCCGCGAATAGCAAACTCAACATTGCTCACATCGGTGCCGGTGGTATTGCTGGCATGGCATATGGCGGCACCAAGGGCGAGAATGTCGTCGCGCTGTGCGATATTGATAGTCGGAGGTTTCCTAATAGATCATGGGCGGTCAATGTGCCGAAGTTTGCCGACTTCCGCGAGATGCTCGACAAGTTGGGTAAAGAGATCGACGGGGTCTGCATCAACACTCCGGATCACACCCACTTCAATGCCACGCTGGCTTGCATGGAGCGCGGTATCCACGTCTGCACGCAGAAGCCTCTCACGCATAATGTCTGGCAAGCGCGCACGTTGCGTAAGGCGAAAGATAAATATAAGGTGATCACCAATATGGCCAACCAAGGCCATACCTACGACGGTATTCGAAAGATGCGCGAGATGTATGAAGCGGATTGCTTTGGCCAGGTGAACGAAGTCCACATGGGGTTTAGTGGCCCGAATTGGAAATCCAGGTTTTTCAAGAAACCAGCCTCCATGCCTTTGACTGCAGAGCCGACCCCGGCTGAAGTGAACTGGGATCTATGGCTCGGGCCGACTAAAGAGCGTCCATACAATCGCCATTTGCATCCGCTAACATGGCGCGGTTTTAACGATTTTGGCACCGGTCAATTTGGTGACTGGTTTTGTCATATCGGTGATGGCGCTGTCTGGGTGCTTGATTTGTATGAGCCGACGGTAATCGAATGCGTTGAGCGCGGCCCTGCGATGGAGGGAATGATTCCTGACCATAGTGTCGTGCGTTTCGATTTTCCGGCGCGTGGCAACAAGGCCGCGTGCTCGATGACTTGGTATGACGGTGCGAACAACGGTGGCACGCCGATCCAATCGCCTGATGACTGGGGCTGGGGGAAAGTGCCGAACTCAGGTTCCTTCTGGTATGCCGATAAGGGCAATGCCTTCCTTGATCAACGTTCCAATAACCCACGGTTTTCCGTTAAAGAGCAGATGGTTGCCTTTAAGGAGAGTGGGGGCGTCGCGGAGAAGTATGCACGCGTTAAAGGCGGCCCACACCGTGAGTGGTGCGACACGATTAAGGGCGACCTTAGTGAGTGCGGATCAAACTTTGATTACGCTGCACCGATGTCGGAAGTCGCCTTGCTTGGTGTGCTCGCGCAACGCTTCGGCGGTCGCATTGAGTGGGATAGCAAAAATATGCGTATCACCAATCGGCCAGAATTGAATGTCTTTGTCAAAGAACCTGTCCGTGCTGGATGGGAAGCTGGCCAAGATCTTTGGACCTAGCCCAATATCAACTGAAGTGAGTGATCCGTGTTATGAAATATTATCCTATTATTCTTTCCGCTACGTTGCTTAGCCTGTCGTCTGTATCCGTGTTTGCAGGGAACGCATTTTATGGTGATGCGCCCGATGCGAATCACCCATGGGCGGTGCATGATCTGAATCGTCCGCAGCCTCCACGCGTCGAACCCGGTGCGACGGTTGGTGATGCACCTTCGGATGCGGTGGTGCTGTTTGATGGCACGGTCGCTTCGTTTCAGAGCAACTGGCAACATGTCAAGCCGCAGGACAAACGTAAGGCGGATTGGACTGCTCAAGACGGCTATATGCTCGGCGTCGGCGGGGCGGGTTACATCGAAACGCAGGCGCAGTTCGGCGATTGTCAGCTACACATCGAATGGTCACATGCGCAGCAACTTCCGGGGACTGGACAGGGGCGTGGCAATAGCGGCGTGTTTTTACCTGGTGGGATCGAAGTGCAGGTGCTCGATAATTACAACAACCCCACCTATTCCGATGGCACGGCAGGCGCTGTTTATGGTGTGATGCCGCCAGCTGCCAACGCACTGCGTGCACCGGGGCAATGGCAGAGCTATGATATTATTTTTCGTCGCCCGATCGTGCGCGACGGCGTGGTGCTCGATGAAGGATCGATGACGGTGCTGATGAACGGCGTCGTCGTGCAAGACAGCACCCCGCTCGACGGCGGTGGAGGTTGGAAAAAGCGCAAGCCGCTGAATCAACCGTATCCAGCAGTGGGGCCACTTTCGTTGCAAGATCACGGTAACCCGGTTCGTTATCGTAACATTTGGGTTCGTCCACTGCGCTCCCGACCAGTCGAAGGTGGTACCGATGGTCGGCTCTCCGAAACGGCAACCAATGCCAAGCGCGCTGAGATCGGAGCTGAGGTGCGTGCCAGCGCCGCCAATATGCAAGGCATGGATCAAACGATGCGCTTATTGGAAGCCTTTATGTATGATTTCGACTCGGTAGCATGGGATGTATGCAATCGCCAAGTTACAGAATCAATAGGGGAATTGAGGGCTCTTGCAACTGCGGAGCTTAGGTTGCGAAAAAAGCAAGTGATGCACTTGCATAACGCACTGTCTTATTTGCAGCGTTTCGGTACAATTTCAGCAGATTACCAGCCCGCAAAGGAGCTTCATGGAATTGCTGATGCGATGGGTTGGCTAAAGTAAAAATAGCGGTACTTCGTGGCAGAATAGTGGAGACTCTGAAGGAGTAAATCGATGGCGTACTGAATGGTCTTTGTAGCGTGGGTGTTATTTGCCTGGAAGCTGTCGATTGAGGCCGCCTTGCTTAGCCCATTCAAATACGTTAAGAGGGTCTCGAGACGAGGTCGACCTCTGCCAAGAATTTGTTGATTGTCTCTGCATACTGTTCGACGAGCTCAATCTCTGCTTTGGTGAAAGCTGGACGAATATTGGCTGAGGTAAAATTGACCGTGCCCCAGACGCTGCCTTTGTAATGAATCGGCGCGCTAATATAGGCTTCAATTGGCAAAGTCACATAAAGAGGATGGAGTTGCATGCCCAGAACATGACCGATTTCGGTGATCGCGATCGTTTTATCCGTGCGATAGACCTCTCGGCAATAAGTCTTACTGAGTGGGAATACGGCTCCATGGATAAACTCGTCCATCTCACTGTTAATCGTGACGATCTCGTATAGATCGTTATAAATATGGCTAACGATACCCACTGGCATGTCGAGTTGATCGACGCCCCGATTGATGAGCTCGTGACAAGAATCAATTAATTGTGTGGGCAACATTTTTCGTGGCTGCTAGTTAGGCAGTTATTTGTGCGGATCGATCGTTACCTTTGGCGCCTTGCACTCCGAGGTATCGCAGCCGCAGCCGCCTTTCTTTTTTGGAAAGAAGGTCTTGTGCAAATAAAAGACCGCGCCGATTAAGATGAGGCCGAGGACAATGATTTCTAAGTATTTCATGAGCAGTCGGCTATCCTGGTTGTGGTCAAATTATCAATTATGGCTACAGAATCGTAGCGAGCGGGTTTATCCCGCGATAAATAATAAAGTATTGTAGCGAGCGGGTTTACCCCGCGATTGATAATAAAGTATTGTAGCGAGCGGGTTTACCCCGCGATTTTTAATTGAGAGATTTAAGCAGATTTTTAAGGGATGTGTAAAATCGAACAATTAGACACTAGTCGCTAGCTCCTTTTTATGCAAACAACATCCCGATTTGATAGGTTAGCACAGCCGCAACCCAGGCGACCGTGGTGAGCGCTAAAAAGCTTCCGATCGCCCACTTCCAATTCAGTTCTTTGGCGATTACAGCAAGTGTCGCTCCGCATTGCATACAGAGAGCAAAGAACACCATGATCGAAAGTGCCACCGGAATATTAAACACCGTCTCGCCTGTGCGTGGGCCGCTTTCCCATTTTGCCTGAGTGAGTGTGGCGCGTAGGTCATTGGATTCCTCGTCGATTTCGCCACCCAAGGCATAAGTAATACCAAGTGTCGAGATGATCACTTCGCGGGCTGGAAAACTTGCCAATACACCGACGGTGATTTTCCAATCATAGCCCGCAGGAGCGAACACGGGTTGCACGAATTGACCAAATTTTCCCATGTAGCTCTGTTCCAGATAGGCTGCATCGACGCGTTTGCAGAGTTCTTGTTCGTTCAAAGTCGTAGTGTCTGATAAAAGTGCCACTTCAGCTTGATACTGTTCAGTGACGGATGCTTCGACCTCAGCAGAGCGAGGGAAATAGAGCAGCGCCCAAATGATGACGGTCATCGCAAAGATTACTGTGCCAGCGCGTATAATGAATTCCTTGCCGCTCTCATACATGCGCCAAACCATGGTTTTGATGCGCGGTACACGATAGGGCGGCAACTCCATTAGGAAGGGTTTTGGCTGTTGGCCTTGATTGAGTGTTTGATTGAGCAACCACGCGATTGGCGCAGCGAGGATCGCGCCGACGAAGTGCATCGCAAACAGCATCGCACCTGCCACCGCCGGGCCGTAGCGCGGCTCTACAAAGGCACCGATCAAAAGTAGGTAGACCGGTAGTCGCGCTGAGCAACTCATTAGCGGTGCGATCAAGATGGTAATCATCCGTGCTTTGGGATCGCTGATCGTGCGGGTGGCGAGGATGCCGGGGATCGCGCAGGCGTAGCTGGAGAGCAGCGGCACAAAACTTTTCCCGTTCAGGCCGCACCATTGAAATAGTTTATCCATCAAGAACGCCGCGCGCGCCATATAGCCGGATTCTTCCAGTAGTGAGATGAACAGAAAAAGTACCAGGATTTGCGGTAAGAATACCACAAATGCACCGACACCGCCTATGATGCCATCGGCGATCAAGCTCTGTAGCATCGGCGTCCCAGCAAGCGCTTCGGAAGCAAGCTTTTGCAGCGCTCCCGTGGCGCCTTCGATCAAATCCATGAACGGCCCCGCCCATGTATACACCGATTGAAAAACCACATACATCATACCGACAAACACCACCAGCCCCCAGAAGCGGTGTAGTAAGAGTTGGTCGATACTTTCGCTGGCGGTGCGCTTTTTCAGCGCTACTTGGCGCTCAATAATGTCGCCGAGTAGGGGGTTTAGAAATCGGAAACGTAGGATCGACTCTGCCGCGTCCGGGTTGAAGCCATCTTTGTAGAGCTGGTCGCGGGCATCTTTGATGATTCCTGCATACTCAGAATCCGGTGTTTGTAAGCGTTCTCGCACCGCGCTGTTGCGGTCAAAGATGAGTCGTTGTAATTCGCCGACCTGCAATGCTTCGCCGCGTTTATTGATAAATTCGTCGTGCAGTTTTTGCACCGCAGTCTTGACCGCTTCCGGCCAGATCGGACGCATCATCATCGACTTGGTTTTGATCGCATGCTCGACTGCACGGGCCAGCGCTTCGGTGCCACGACTACGTGTCGCCACCGTTGGTACTACCGGTACGCCTAGACGTTGCTCTAATAGTTTACAGTCAATTTGTAGGCCCTTTTTTTCCGCGACGTCCCAGCAGTTCAGCGCGATTACCATCGGTACATCTAGCTCGGACGCTTGCGAGGCGAGGAAGAGATTGCGCTGCAAATTCTCCACATCCACCACTACGATGATCAGGTCGGGAGCGGGCAGGCCATCGACACGCCCAGCCAAGACATCTACTGCGATCCGCTCGTCCAATGAACTGGCACTCAAACTGTAGGTGCCCGGCAAGTCGATCAGTTGCACGTCCTGATCGCGGTTCAGCGCCCAGCGGCCGATTTTTTTTTCCACCGTCACACCGGAGTAGTTACCGACACGCTGGCGCATGCCAGTGAGCGCGTTAAAAAGTGAGGTTTTGCCGGTGTTGGGATTACCAATTAATGCGACGCGAAGTTCTGAATCTGCCTCGGACATGCTAGAGCTTCTCCACTTCGATCTCGGCTGCGTCTTTTAGACGTAGACTCATGTGGCAGCCTTGAAAGGCCACAGCGATCGGGTCGCCCAGAGGTGCTTCGTGCGTGAGGCAAACCTCTTGCCCTGGCAGCAAGCCCATCGCCATCAATCGGGCGACGCTCTCATTCTGGCAATTCACTTTCGTGACTCGGAAAGCTCCGTCTTTCTTAATTTGGTCTAAACGCATGGGTGAGCATTGCATGAGAATAAGTCTCATTAGCAAGTTGCAAAGAGAAAGACTTAGTTCTGGATTGCAAGCTCAGAGGCACTGATTTTATAGAGCGATGAGTCGCTCAGGTCGAAAGATTGGTCGGCGATAAAATCCCGATAATCGGGTGTTGCCCAGAATCGTACAGTTGATCTTCAGCTGCTGGAAGACACGCGTCTGCCCAGAATTGGGCAGGCAGGGCTCACGCACTTTTAGGATGAGATGGTCATTGACGAACGGTGCTCGAACTCGCAAAAAAAACGTTTAATTTGCTGTGGTCTCAAACAGACTAAGTTGATTGGCGTGAAATTTGTTTTATTCTGATGGCGCCCCTTAATTCGCGATCATTTTAATTTTTTTATTTTTAATTCCCATTAACGAAAAATAATGAAAAAAAAGATCCCCCTGTTTATAAGTGCATTGTGCGTGCAGGCGCTTGCGTTCGGCCAAGTGCCGACCAACGAGCAATTGTTTGAAATGCTGCAAGCCACACAGAAGCAAGTGGCAGAGCTTAAAACGCGGACCTTGAACGCCGAAGCCGAAGCAACCCAAGCCAAAGCTCAGTTGTCTGCCTTGCAGAACCGAGTTTTCGAAAGTGAGCAAGCCAATGCGGGTTCGATCGATCTCGCCAATCTGATCGGCACCAACGCCGAGTATTCCTATCAAGTACTAGATCATACCGAAAACACCAATACCAAGCAGTTACGCCAATTAGAGGCCTTGCGCGACGGTAAATTGAAGAGCCGTCTCACCATCGGTGGCAACATCACCGCAGTGACTAATTACCAAAAGTCGAATACTGATTCGAAATTCGGCTGGCTGATGCGTCATCCCACAGCGAAAAACCAATTTGGTAAAGAGGTATCGGAGGCGGTGATTCATTCGGTCAATTTGCAGGTCACTGGTCGAGTAACCGATCGCCTAACCGCCTATGCGGAATTACTGTACAACCCTGAGCAGAATTTTGCCTCTGGCTCGACGATCACCGGTTTGCCGCGCAACAATGTTAATATGCGCCGCGCGTATTTGCTCTACGGTGATCTGACCAATTCGCCGTTTTATGCCTCAATCGGCAAGATGGACATTCCGTTTGGCCTCAACGACACCGTCAATCCGTTTACCAATTCGACTAATTGGCACTCGTTTGCGGGTCTCGCTTATGGTGCCAAGGTTGGCTATGCAGGCAACAATCTCAAGCTACGCGCCATGGCGGTGCAAGGTGGCGCACAGTTCCGCAACGCCAACACTTCGGTGCACGGCAGCGCAGTGCCGTCGAAGTTGAACAACTTCGCCCTCGATGCCAATTATACCTTCGAGTTCCACGACGACAGCTCATTGTTGGCTGGTGTGAGCTATCAGCACGGTTCAGCTTACTGCCAGGATTATGTTGTGCAAACTCCAGAAGCCAAAGCGAGAGGAAAGCTGAACGGCGTACAGCATTTTGGTGCTTGCGCGGATGATAATCCTGCCATTGCCGCTTACTTGAAGTATACCCGCGACAAACTGAATGTGATCGCTGAATATGCACAGACGCTGAATGAGTGGCCCGGGACTTTCAACCCTGTTAATCCCGCATTTGCTGATTTTGCTGCGCAGAAAAATACCACCTTTACGCTAGGGGCTAGCTATGGATTTGATTTCGGTCTCAAGAACGACGTCGAGTTATCCGCGGAGTTCAGCCGCTTCATTGCTGGCGACGATGGCTCGCCATGGGAAAAGCAGGACCAGTTGGTACTGGGTGCGTCGTATTTCTTGAACAGCAACGTCAAACTATTTGCCGAATACATCCATGTCGACGGTTGGGTACCGCTTAACTTCTTGAGTGGCGGGAATACTTTTAATGGTCCAAGTGATGATTCTTGGTCAGACCAAGACGCGACCACCGATGCGATAGTGTTGGGAGTGACGGCCGCCTTTTAATGGCCACGCAGTAAGCTTTTGTGATCAATCCCCCAAGTTCGCTTGGGGGATTTTTTTATCGATTCGCTTCAGTCGCGCGGGTCGGATTGCTTGAGGGGAAGCGGGACCAGTCTATCGCGTGCCAGTAGCGATATATGTCAACGGCGTGCCTAATGCCAGGGTGTTAAGCGTTCGATGCTTGGCGCTGTTTGTGCGCGCGCGATACAATCACATATTTGTCTGCCATCGCTTTGAGTCCGGCGCGCTCTTCATCGCTGAGTGTTCGCACGACTTTGGCTGGACAACCGAGCACCAGCGATCCGGGTGGTACTTGTGTGCCTTTGGTAACCAGGGCGCCGGCGCCGACGATCGATTGCGCGCCGATCACTGCGCCATCGAGAATGGTCGAATGCATTCCAATTAGGCACTCATCGCCGATCGTGCAGGCGTGCACCATCGACTTGTGGCCGATCGTCACAAACGAGCCGATTTGTACGCCATAGTCGTCTGCTAAGTGGATCACGCTGCCGTCCTGCACATTTGAGCCTTCACCGATTTCAATACGATTAATATCCGCGCGCAGTACACAACCATGCCAAACACTGGCGTTTCGACCCACGGTAGTTGCTCCAAGGATAATCGCATCGGCTGCGACGTAAGCAGATTCATCAATCTGTGGGGTTTGATCTAAATAATAGGATAATCGTTCATCAAGTGTCATCGATTCAATATAGTCGGGGCTTGTTTTTATAGCCAAGATTAGAATTAGATCAGCACGCTTCTGCGTGGCTGTTAATACTACTTAGTAGGGCGGCTTCTGTTGTATGTAGAGGTATGAGATCCAGCTGGATAGTGTTTGACAGAATACTAATGAATTTCTTCATTTGCAATATCATGAACCAACCGAAAGACCATAAAACCCGCGCTTCAGATGAGTCGTTTTGCTCGCTTCTAGTAGGCTTTAATTTCATTTTCTTTACAGGCTTACTGGCGTTTATGTTGTTTCTGCCGTTTCAGGCGGTTCTTTTTGGTTCGGATACGCCGCATGGCACAGATGCTAGCCACGAAGAAGTCTCAGATGCCAGCCCCGCTACTACTGCAGAGCTGAGCGCAGCCACAGCTGTTGTCGAAGTGATTGCACCGGCTGCAGGTAAAGCCGCATATATGGTTTGTTCGACCTGTCACGGAGCTGAAGGCGAAGGCAATACGGCGCTCAATGCACCTGCACTAGCAGGACAACAAGACTGGTATCTGAAGCGCCAGTTAATTAAATATAAGGACGGCGTGCGTGGTACACACCCAGATGACATTTATGGTATGCAGATGCGCCCAATGGCGATGATGTTGACCGACGAAGCCAAGATCGACGAAGTGGTTGCGTACATTGCACAACTGCCAGTTACCGCGCCGCTGCCGACGCTTGGCGGTGATGTTGCTAAGGGAGCTGCGAGCTACGCACTCTGTGCGGCTTGCCATGGACCAGATGCCGAGGGTAATGTGCTACTGAATGCACCCGCTCTGCAAAACTTGCCGGACTGGTACATCGTCAGACAGCTACAAAATTATAAGTCTGGCGTGCGCGGTACACATCCTAAAGACATCGAAGGCATGCAAATGCGTCCAATGGCGATGGTGCTTGCTGATGAGCAAGCGATGAAAGATATCGCCGCCTTTATCAATTCTAAGGCAGGCGCGGAGTAGCGTACTTGCTGGAGCGCAACGCTCTTTCGTGGCCCAATTAGTTTTTTAATCATCGGATGATTGACAGTCGCTCGCAGCACGGATTCTCTCCCTGCTTCGACTTTCCGCTCAGGTGGTGAAACGGTAGACACGCCACGTTCAGGTCGTGGTGCTCGCAAGGGCGTGAGGGTTCAAATCCCTCCCTGAGTATTTTTGAGTAATTGATAATTAGGCACTTGCGTGTAATGCGAGTGCCTTTTTATTTGGCAGAATGCTATGTTTCGCGGGATATTCTGCCTTATCTTTGGCAGAATTAGCGACAGCGCGAAACCTCACTCAGTTCGACGATCCGCTGATTGTTAGCAAAAGCGGGACTGGTCTATACTCTGAACTTGAGTGATTTCGGCTGCCATGGGCGTTTCGCATTTCCGAATATCATCTCAATGGTAGGTTCATCGTAGCCCCATTGTTTGAATATTTCGGGATCAATCGTATTACCTTCCTCGTCTATGTTGCTTTCTAGCTCTTCAACAGTTGGTTGATATCTGTCCGTGACCTCTTTAGTCGGTTTGAGGCGTCTGATAAAGCGTAAGGTGAGTATTTCGTAGAGTAGATGACCTTCGCAGCACCCTCCAATCGTTCTATGTCCAATCATGCCGCAAGCATAAGCCTTCGGGCGGTGCTATGTAAAGGCGTAGTCGGCCACGCCGGTCACATACCCCCCCACACCCTATGGAACGCCTCTGAGGGACGAGGAGATCGCCCTGAAACAGTCAACTCCCTCCGCGCCTTTCAATGCCCCCCTCCGCAGAAACACCCCCTATGTTGAAATTCAAAAACGGGAAAAATTTGGGGGATTTTTTTGAGGTTTCGGTTTTTGGCTGATTCTATCGGTTCGATTGAAGCCGAATGTCGGGCCTGCCTAGTCCAGTTATTGAGATCTTCGCTGTCAGGTTTTTTGCGGCATTTCTGAAAATCGAATGAAAGGTTACGGCGAGCCTTTCGGGGATTTGGTATTTTGATTGTGTTCTCCCCAAGCGTGGGAGGCCGCAAACGAAATCGGCGCTTCGATTTCAAAAATCAGAAAGGTATCATATGACACAGGACGAAAACGACCTCTGGTCGGACATTAACAACCCGAACAATGACGCAGACATGGATGATTGGTCTGATGTCCATAATCCAAACAACGACGCTTACCTCGGTGACGAAGATGAGTAAACCAGCTCCACTGACACCTGATGCAGTTAAGCGCATCGTGAAGGCTGAGGTCAGCAAGCATGGATGCATCCGTAAAGGATCTCATGCTGCTAAGGTGCAGTCTATCATGGATCAGCGACAGCAGAGTCGCGGATCAGCTAGTTGACCTGTCTGTAAACGATGGGTGCAGGGGGATTCTCCTGCACTCATTTTGTTTCATATCCTTAATGCAGGCTAGGTAGTAGTTGCCGATTTCGCATGGCTCGCAGAAATGCTCTATGACAATATCTACGCAGCGGTGGGCATGCTCCTGCATGATGCGTGCAATGCCGTAGGCGAGAGAGGTTTTAAATATGAATGGTGAACTTCGATCATTTATCGTCTGAGCGTTATTCATCATCCGCCAAAATTCGCTCCAACTGGGAGTGCCTTTTAGGCTTTTCGTATTGGCATGTTTTTTCACCGACTGCTCAGAGGTTTGAATTTTCTCCGCTAATTGCTTCCAAGTAGTGCATCCGCATTCATGTCTTAGCCATTTCCAGAAGGCATTCATGGGGTAGGCGACTCTTCCCTTTGCTGGGCTGGGAACGAACGCTGACGGAGGCATTAGGGTAAAGACTGCGTCCCAATCGCCTAGGTCGATTTCAATAGACGCCATGTAGAGCATGAACGCATGTAGTTCAAAAACTTTCGTTTTCTTCTCGTTTGGCCATTTCAGCACTTGATCTCTGACCTGGTGGTACGGCTTTTTCGCTGGTAGGGAGCGGATATTATGGTCTTTGATTTCACTGTGAATAACACCTTCACAGTGAAGGACGGATGACCACAGTTGCGGAAACGCCTCTAGCTGAAATTTGTAGAATGTAGTTCCCTCAGATGTGCCATTAAACTTCGATGGATTCTTAATAATTTCCACGTAAAGCTCAAACATGGAACGGTAGCGTCCATTCCAATCGGAAATTGCCTTTTTTAATGAATCACTCGTCAAGAAATCATGAATGACTCCTAGGTTCTGACCGGTTTCTTTAACTATACATTTTTCAAAAGTAGAACGGCGCGTTTTCTTCGTGGATCGAAGAGTCCTTGCAGCGTTTCAAAGTCAGGCGCGTTCTCTACGCCTCCATTAATGAGACCTTGTAGCCGCGAGACGTCGGATGTCCCCATCCCGCAGAGGACTTTCATGAAGTGATCTAGCTTCCACGGGAACATGTAACCTATGCTTGATGCGGCTGAAAGTTTTCGAGCTTCCCGATGATCTCGTCGTTTTTCTTGGCGACTGAGCTGAGCTTGTCGAAGATCGCGCGGCGGCGTGCGCCGTCATCGGCTAGGAAGCGGCTAGCTACTGTGCCGACGACTCCGAGCCACCAAGTGTTGGTGACTGCTGCGAGTGTGCCGCCTAAGATGAAGGAGAGATAGGCTTTACCGGTCCTGTCGCCTGCGGAGCGGGCTTTCTGGAACAGGGTGAGGTCTTCGGCCTTGTAGGTCGTGAAGGCAATCAGCGCCATAGTGAACCATGGCGGCGTGAAGTTGAGAGAGATGTCTGCGGTATCCACTGCTCCCGCTAAAACCTCTTCTAGAGAGGCGTTGGTGATCCCGCTATTCGTGACCATAGATTCGCTGGCTCCACTCATCACTAGTTGGCTGTAAACCTCATCTGTCGTCACGACATCTATCTGCGGGTTCTTTTCGAGGGCGGCTACAACATAGCCGACTGAGTCGGTTGCCTTGGCCTGAATGACTTCAATTAATTCTTGGTTCGGGCCTTCGATCGCAATATCCCAGCCGGGTTGATTCGCAGCCTCTGCGATCTGTGCCGTGTAGCCATCGGGTAGATTTTCATCGTTCAAGTATTCGACATACTGTTGCTCGAACAGCTTGCCTTTGATGCCTGCTAAGAAGCCCGTGAGCTCATCTCCGTTAAATGAGCGCAGTTGGTCCGCCAAGTCGTCTACGCCTGCCTTGTCAGGATAGGCAGCCTCATATGCAGCTTGGATGGCGTCAGGTATCGCTGCCGCTGCGAGTAATGTCGCGAGCGACTCACCGCCAAGTGAAAGCATATCAAGTTGCTTGCGGTCGCGGCATAGCTCACGGTAGTAGCCCCCTTGATAACGAATCAGGCTCTGGAGCTTGTTCATGCGTTCGCTCGAATACACGACGCGATCAAGCATATCTTGAGCACTTCCTTTGGCCTTTGAACCGGTTGCTTTCGCAAATTCCTCGGTCGCACTCTTC
Organism: Opitutia bacterium; assembly: GCA_029252625.1. Lineage (GTDB taxonomy): Bacteria > Verrucomicrobiota > Verrucomicrobiia > Opitutales > Coraliomargaritaceae > Lentimonas. Next base: position 45,147 of record JAQXBA010000119.1, read on the forward strand.
CAGTCGCTACAGGTTTGTTTCAGTGCCGGACTGTTAGCGGACCACGCTTCTTGCCCGCGTTCCGCGAGGCGGTCGATACGCTTCTTTGCGGATTCTCCTAGATTATTAAGTGACCTCTTGAATTTGTCTTTATCGAATTTCATGGCTCAGTCGTTCTATTCTTAAAGGTGGGCCTGCAGGCGGGAGGCGTCGATAGCCTTTAATAGTGCTTTGCTTGGTGCTGCGGAAGTATAGGCACCTTTGTTGATCCATGAGTCTGTTTTGAGCCAGTCGCAGTGCTGGCTTACTAGCTCAACCAGTTTATCGTGGCTGATTAAATACCAGATGCCTTTCACGGGGAATGCCATGTGCAGCTCTTTGCCTTCATACTTCTTGGCAATACTGAGTCTGGATTTTAATTGAACCCGGAGCGTTGAAATCCCATCCATGTGGTAAGCGAGGAAGTCCGCTCCCTGCCAGTCGTCGGCGAGCTTGATGCAGTTGAACCCGTAATCTGCCAAGAGTGCTGCCACCTTTTGGAAATTGTAGATCTCCTTCTGCTTCGAGTTGAGGTCGCTGTATTTGATTGGTGTCATGGATGTATTCATTCGTCTATTGGCTTTCCATAGCGATCAATACTTCGATGAACTCGACGATGGATTCGGCTACCATGAGCTTGGGAGGTTGGAATGTTGTCGTAGTCTACTTTATCGGGATCTTTGCTTTGCGCTCCTGATGGATCGGCCTTGATGATCTTAGGCTTACTCGGCGAGAAGTTCCCTTTCATGCTATCGGGGATCTGGAAACTCTTCTTCCACTCTTCCTTCGTCGTATTTTGATACAGAGGTCGGGTGCGCTTTCGCTTGAAACCTTGGTTTCGTGCTTTCGGCGATCTATTCTGATTCGCTCGCTGAGTTGGCCTTGGTGTGGGCTTAGGCTTTGGCGTGGGCTTTGGAGTGAGTTTAGGCTTTGGTGTTAGCGTGGGATCTAGCCACTTGAGGAACGCACGTTCATGATCATTCGTCGCCACGCCATTTTGAACATTTCTGGCGAACGAATCTTGCTCTGCAGTTTCGGGCATGCGGAATCCGTCGTATAGCTCTTTACAAAAAAGAAGGTCGGCTTTGCTGAGTGGTGTGTTTTTGCGTAGGCAGTTGAATGAGTTCTGATCCGTGGTTGGGTGCTCCTCTGCTGCTTCCTTATTCTTGAATTTAGAATTGTGTGCTAGCCACATTAAAAATGCGAGTTCGTGCTCGTCGGTGGACTGTCCTGCTCGGACATTTTTCACAAAACGATGTTGTTCTGGAGTGCTTGGTGAACGTTCGCCCTTATACAAAGCCAAGTAGAAAGCGCCATGTTTCGCTATGAGTTCTGCCTGTCGTGCTGGTGTCATGGTTTCGTTTCTGTTTGCTGCAACCTATTGCTACTTCACGTTCGCCGTTTTAGTCTGCTTTTCTTTGTGCGACTTGAGTATCGCTTCGATGGTCGCACGTTCCTCGGCACTCTGGCACCTTAGCCGTTTCGAGTTTATAAACTTGAAGTTCTGCTCTTTCAGGTGGGCGAGGAAGAATTGGGCTTTACCTTTCAGTTCATCCACGGTCCATACTTGATAGATGAGTAGCCACTGTTTGTCTTGTTCACGCTTGTCGGCTTTTTTCAGTTCTCGCGCGTGCTTCCGGATCGCTTTTTTGAGCGTATCTATTTTGTGGCGTTTTGCGTATTCAAAGAGCATTACGATGGAGATACAGTCGCCAATTTTAATTATATCTAGCAATGCCTCTTCCTTTTGATCTAGCTCGCCCTTATACTTCAACACGTAGTAGATGCCAAATGCGATAGACTGCGAGTGGAGTTGCTTGATTCCGACTTCAACAAGCTTGTTGGCGAACTTCTGGATCATCTCGGCAGTTGCTTCCTTCGGGAACTTCTCAAAAACATACTCCTGCATCATCGGTGCGAGATACGGGAACATGACTGCCAAGTTTAACGCTTCTTGCGCGAATAGCCGCCTAGCTCGCTCATTCAGGTTGCGAGGCATCATCTTGAAAGCGTAGTTGAACACCGCAGATGTTTCGTGCGATTTTGATAAATCAAGCGCAAGGTCGAGGAATGATCGAACGTCATTAAACCGAACTTTACCTTTACCATCCTCGGTGAATCGAAATGAATTTAGCTCTCGTATCCAGTGCGGTTTAATCGCCTCCGGCATTGGAACGATTTTGGTTTTCTTCTCGTTGAGCGATAGCTCGTAGTCGCGCAGCGAAAGTCCTAGCTCTCGAATGAAGGCTTCCGCATCGGCAAAATCATTGGCTAAATACTTGTAGTCATCAATGTGGCGCGTCAGGCGGGTGTAGCCTTTCTTCAAGAGGTCGTCATCAATCCGCGATAATACGATTTCAGAGATGATGTTAGATGCGTGCGGTCCGATCAGTAGTCCATTCGTTTGATTGTCCCTAGTTATTTGTGTGCACCGATCCAGTAGGTTGCCCGGAACAGAAAGGAAGCGTTCTTTCTTTCCAGCAGAGCGATCCTTTAGTGCCCACGGTATCGAATGGGTGTAGATACTTGGGAAACACTTGGAGATGTCTGCGTGCACCGTAAATTGGCATCCGAATGAGTTCTGAATCAGCTCTTCTTCGACTTCAAAACGCTCGGCCCCTTTGTAGCTCATCTCGAAGATCTGATTGCCGTCAACGAAACGAACGAAAATCTGGCTAACATGCTTCTCTGGTTCCGTGAAATGCTCCCGCAAATCCAGCCAGTGTTTTTTAATCGCCAGTGCTTGAACGACGTAGCTCTCTGGGTGCGGAATACCCAAATGCCTTGGGACGTTTATATCCCTTATAGCATCATACCGGATGTAATCGTGTGCGTATTTTGATAATGCCTTTCTGAGCTTCGATTCGTTCGTCTCGTCTAATATCACTAGAGTCTCGGATGGGGTCGCCTCGACTAGACCTTCGGTGGTGAAGCATGGTGGCACCTTCTCGTTGAATAGCCCGTAGTCAACCAACCCACGGAAAACGTCGGCTTCATTTAACTCTTCGCACGGATGCAGGAACTTTGGGAACTTCATCGTAGTTGCTTCGATTCAATCATTGCGTGAAATTGTGGGTAGTGGTCTATTACTAAACCACGCCCCCAGATACGTGCATGTTCGGCTACTTGCTTGAGGGTCGAGTCCTCGGTTGCGCCACTAGGCAGTAAGCCAGCCTCTTTTAGCAAGGAATAAGCAGGGCTTAGGTCAGAGAAGCCAGTGAGGTAGGTTAAGAACCACCAATGGGCATTCTGAGGGTCGAAGGCATCTTTAAAAATCTGTATGATTTCCTTATGCGGGGTGCCGCCAGTTCCAAGTTGCTGATAGAGTTCGTGCTTTGAGGCTTTCAAAGCACTCATTAGCATCATGCCGAGGCCATAGCCGACAGACAAAGAGCCTACCTCCACTTGGTCAGTGCTACTCAAGTGTCCGAGAATACGAAAGAACTCCATGGCTTGCCGTGGTGTCATCTCAAGGGCGGAGATCAAATCAGGTAGGCTATCGGATGAATCTCTCATGTTGAGCCTGCTAAACCGAGAGCTTTTATTGTGCAGGTAGTAGTCCGTTAAACTGCGTGCGAATCTCTTCCTTGCAACTTCGTCGGGCTTGGGCAACTCGAAGCTACGATGAGCGAACTTTCGGAAATACTCGTCAAAGTTTAAGTCGGGGCCGTAGAGCGATTTCGCGGAGTTCTTCAAGTGTGCGTAATCGACAGCGAGCACGAAGACGAGGCCATGGATGTCGAAGACGTGCTTGATTGTTTCGAGGTAGCTAACCGCATAGTCAGGGCGGCAGCGATCAAGTTCGTCGATAAAGATGAATGCGCTGGGTTCCTCGCCTCCGAAATATTCTGCTAGGCTTTCTTTTAGATTCCAGAGCGCGTGTCGGCGTTTTTGATAAGCATCTAGTAGGTCGGTTGGTGTCTGCTTGCGTGCATCGCGCTTTTCTTGGGTGATTTTCCCTGCTGCGAATGGATCGACCTTAAATGCTTCTTTCACGATGCTATTGCCAATGCCTACCGTAAACCAAGCGACATCCTTCGCCGCCTCCTTGAGCTTGTTAATTGTAGGGTCAGTGTCTGGTTGTTCGACGGTTGCCTCAATCGCTTCAATGAGTGCGCTAATAATCGGCAGTAGTGGTTCGTCACAATAGTCGCTTTCCCATGCATTGAGGTTAATTGCCAGTGGTGAGGTTGCTTCTTGCTTGCGGCGAGCGTTGAGGTCGTTCTCCCACATCTTGAGGAAGGTGCTCTTTCCGAAACCAAACTCGGCGTTGAGGCTCACGACTAGGCTGCCTTCGACGAAATCGTGATCCACCATCAGGTAGCTTTCGAGTGATCGACAGAAAGGTTCTAGTCCGAGTGCATCTTCCGCAAAGGTCTCAACGCTGAGCGGGAAACGAGTTACAGTTGGAATGTCGCCTGAGGTTGTTTCGTCTTCGCTCATTGATCGTGTTGTATCGAAATTCTCGCTACGCAATCGCCTCGTTGAGGCAGGCTTCGAGGAGTTGTTGGCTTTCGGATTGGGAGGTGGTGAGCTGGGCTTCTAGAGCGTCGCAGAGGGCCATGAGTTCATCCACCTTGGCGACGATGCGCTTCTGCTCGGCTAGGGGCGGTAGGGGTGTTGGTTGGCCATTGGCAAGAGTTGCTGTCAACTCGACCTGATTAGTTGATCCGGCTGCATTACCTTCAATCGCTCCGTATACGTCATCAGTGCAAAGCCATGAGCGGATGTA
>JAQXBA010000211.1 GCA_029252625.1 Opitutia bacterium
AATTAGGAACTTGAAGATGACCTTGCCTTTCTTCGGACTACTGAGCGCCCACTCGTATGGTGAAACGTTGGCAAGAGCAGTGCCTTTTTCCCAGCTCAGACCAGCGCCTTCGCCACGGATGTAGAGGGCATTACCAAAGCCGACGTCAACGCGAGCGATGATACGGCTGTGTGCGGTGGTCTGCTTCGCAGGTGCCTTTTTAGCTGGCGTAGCTGCTTGCTTCGTAGTCGATGCTTTTTTGGCTAGCACGATTTTTTTAGGAGCGGCAGATTTCTTTACTGGTGTCTTCTTTTTGACAGCTTTTTTGGCCGGAGCCTTGTTAGCGGCAGTCTTTTTAGGAGCCGCGACTTTTTTAGCAGGAGCCTTTACAGTGACTGCTTTTTTAGTGGTTTTTTTGGTAGTTGTTTTTTTAGCCATGAGACTGATTTATTTGATTTTCAATTGAGTTAAGTGGTCGAGTTCGATCGTGCTTTTAGGGCGCAATTGATCTCGACATAAACTTACATAGCAGAGTGAAGAACAAAAAGATACAGAAAAATTAAACTGAAATTATTGATTGCACTATTAAACGTTAGTGAAATCGCTTAAAGACCGTAATTATTTGACGCCTTCAAGCAGGTAAATCACTTCTTCTGCCAGGTTTTTGGCATGATCTGCGATACGTTCGATCGATTTTGAAATAAATACTTTTTGAAAGCAGGTGGGGGTCTGAGTGCTGTCCTCGTGTGCGCCCATCGTGAGCGTCTCAAAGTTCTGTTGGTGCAGCTCATTCACTTCTCTGTCGCGTTCGATCACGGCCTTGGCCAATCCGAGATCTTCTTCCACCAGTGCGGTGATGGCATCCTTCATCATTGAGCACGTCAGCTGACTCATCTGAGCGATGGTCACGGTGTCTCCGGAACGGCCATCTTGGCTTAGAATGTTCTTGGCGCGCAGTGCGATGTTGTGTGCTTCGTCGCCTGCGCGTTCGAGATCGTGGCTCGCCTTGATCGCGACGAGTATGAAGCGAACGTCGCTTGAAACTGGGGATCGCAAGGTGATGTAGCGCACGGACGCCTGATCGATTTCGACTTCGAGTGCATCGATCGCATTATCCAGTGCGATGGCTTGCTCGACTTTTTCCAAGTCGTCTTCAAGGAATCCGTCGACGGCGATGCGTGCCGCCTCGTTGGCCTTCTCGCCGATGAGGATGAGTTTGGTGCGTAGGTCTTCGAGTTCGTGTTGGTAGAATCGTTTCATGGTATCAGTAAATGAGCGTGTGTTTGTGGCGAGGTGGGATCAACCAAAACGTCCGGAAATATAGGCTTCGGTTTGTGGGTCGCGCGGGTTCATGAAGATCTGGTCGGTCTGTCCATATTCGATGAGCTTGCCGAGGTAAAAGAAGGCAGTGCGATCGGAGACGCGGGCGGCCTGCTGCATACTATGCGTGACGATGACGATGGTATAGTCCTTTTTTAATTCGTGGATGAGTTCCTCCACTTTTGCGGTGGCGATGGGGTCAAGCGCGGAGCAAGGTTCATCCATGAGGAGGATTTTTGGCTGCACCGCGAGGGCACGGGCGATGCAGAGGCGTTGCTGTTGGCCGCCGGACATGCCGAGTGCACTTTCACCCAAGCGGTCTTTGACTTCGTCCCATAGGGCGGCACTGCGGAGGCAGCGCTCAACGACTTCATCGAGGGCGCTTTTCTTTTTCACGCCCTG
>JAQXBA010000002.1 GCA_029252625.1 Opitutia bacterium
TACGAACAAGGCACTCAGCACACTAGTAAGGATAATGCTTTCTGTCTGTTGAATAAGCTTCTTTTCGCTATCTGCACGTGCCGCCAGTAATGAATTTTCTGCTAGATCCCGCTGCTCCAGTTCGCTGCGAATTTCATTCATTATAATCTGACCTCGACCGGATCGTACAATGACAAAGGCAGCGTCAACGCCCTTTGTTTTCTGCACGTCGATAGTCTCCTCCAGTCCCGCTAACATACTATCGATTAACTGCTTAACAGGATTGAGCGATTCTTTCCGACTGGTATCGTACTGAGTTAAATTCACTAGGTCCGAAAAATCCCCATCAATTTCCTTTTTCGCTCTATTAAACCGCTTTAAATATTTATTTTCGCCGGTAATCAGGTACCCGAGTTGCCCCGTTTCAGCGTCCTTTAAGCCTGAGATTAACCTCGCCTGCGCATTCAGTACCGAATGCGAATTGTGAAGCAAATCTGCTGCACTAGACAGCTCGAGCAGACACGTGAAGAAGCTGAGGCTTATTTGCACAATAAATATTAACGCGAGGGCATAGCCTCCCAAAATTTTCTTTCTTACGGTCAATTTTGGTCTTATTTTATCTAGCATCTTGAATGTCTGTATTGGTAAGTTGCGCTAAAATCGGCAGAACATTATCCCCTAAGTAGTATAGTCTATAAAGACGTAATTATTTTACTACCAGCGCCTTAGAGTCACAGGTATATGAATAGCTAAGTTGACGTCAATTAATTAGTAATGCAACCCTAACAAATGCCCACATTTCGCTAGCCCTTAATGCAAGAAAAAGGTCCATATTCGGTTAGTGAGAAGTCTAGAATGACACGACGGGCCACTTCATCTGAGCGGAAATGGCTCTCTAACATGTGCTTATTTGGGCAATTCACCACGATAGGAATGTAGGCGGATCGCCCGAATTTGTCCTGTGTTGCTATAAAGGAGGGCGAGTCGCGCTTTTCCTTTCACCCTTCTCGCGAATCGACGATGAACCGAAAAAAGCCCTGCTAGAATCTAGCAGGGCTTGTCGGTTTTAAATCGAAAAGAAGTTACTGACTCATCGCAATATACTGTGCCTGTAAGGCCTCAACCACGCTAGGATCAGCCAGTGTCGTGGTATTGCCCAGCTCTTTACCCTCAGCGATGTCACGCAAAATACGGCGCATGATTTTTCCGGAGCGCGTCTTCGGCAGATCCGACGAAAACAAGATGCGCTCGGGACGAGCAAATTTACCAATACTCTTGTCGATCATGGTGACGAGCTCCTTGCGCAAGTGATCATCATAATCACGACCGTCAATCACAGTCACAAAAGCGATCAGGCCCTGCCCCTTAATCTCATGCGGCACACCGACCACCGCAGACTCTGCGACATCTGGATGCTCAACAAAGACACTCTCCAACTCAGCAGTGCCGATGCGATGCCCCGAAACGTTGACCACGTCATCCACTCGACCAGTAATCCAGATGTAGCCATCTTCGTCGCGACGGGCGCCATCACCAGGGAAATAATATTGCCCACCCCATTTGCACCAATACGCCTCCTTGAAGCGCTGCGGATCACCGTAAATCCCGCGCAGCATCCCCGGCCATGGTTGCTTAATTGCCAGAATACCCACATCGACTTCCTCGCCGTCATCGGTAAGAATAGCAGTATCAATACCGAAGAAAGGAAGTGTCGCACAACCAGGCTTGGTCGGTGTCGCGCCTGGCATCGGCGTTAACATGTGCCCACCGGTCTCCGTCTGCCACCACGTATCTACAATCGGGCAACGTTCGCCACCAATCATCTTGTGATACCAGATCCACGCTTCTGGATTGATTGGCTCACCCACAGTTCCAAGTAAACGCAAAGAGGATAGGTCGCGATCGACCAGCCATTTGTCGCCCCATTTCATAAAGGCACGAATCGCTGTCGGTGCAGTGTAAAAAATCGAGACTTTATATTTTTCTATAATCTCCCAAAAGCGCCCTTCATCTGGGTGATTGGGGGCACCTTCATACATCACTTGAGTCGCACAATTCTGCATGATGCCGTATATAATGTAGGTATGTCCGGTGATCCACCCAACATCTGCAGTACACCAGTACACATCATCTGGCTTTAAATCGAACACATATTTTGAGGTCAGATAACTGAACACCTGATAACCTGCAGTTGTGTGCATCACGCCCTTCGGTTTACCTGTGGTACCGCTGGTATACAGCAAAAATAGTAGATCCTCTGCTTCCATCTCTTCGGCAGGGCAAACCTCACTCATGGCTGCGACCTCTTCGTGGTACCAACAATCACGCTCATCCTTCATCGGACAATCGATCGGATGCGCGTCACCCCGCTGCACCACGATTACATCTTTGATACACGGACAATCCTCAATACCCTCATCGACGATCTTCTTTAACTCTAAGATCTTGCCACGACGGTAGCCACCATCCGCAGTGATCACCATACGTGTCTCACTATCGAGTACGCGGTCGCGAATGGCGTCTGCAGAGAATCCCGCAAAGATGACGGAGTGCACCGCACCAATACGCGCACAAGCGAGCACAGATACCGCCAACTCAGGAATCATCGGCAGGTAAATCCCAATACGATCTCCCTTTTGTACACCCTTGGATTTCATCGCATTAGCCAAGCGACAGACCTCTTCATGCAACTCTGCATAGCTAATAGTACGTACATCGCCCGGTTCGCCTTCCCAGTGAATTGCGATCTTCTCGCCACGTCCTTCATTTATATGACGATCTAGGCAGTTATAAGAAAGGTTGGTGCGACTACCGTCAAACCACTTATAGAAAGGTGCTTCGGAAGCATCGAGCACAGTATCCCACTTTTTAAACCAATGCAGATCCGTAGCAGCTTCAGCCCAAAAGGCCTCGGGATCATCAATGCTCTTCTGGTACAGCGTGGTATAGGACTCCATACTGTTAATGTGGGCATTTTCTGAAAAAGCCGCCAGCGGGGCAAATTTCCGATTCTCGTGCGTTATGGATTCCATTGCAGAAGGGTCAGTCATGATAGTGAGGTAATAAGATGGGAGATTTACAGTGGCGTGGAGCTACCAAAATACTGTAGTTAACAAAGGCTTACTAGGCAATGAAACTTGAATCTAAGGTCAATGACTTTCGCTTTGACAAAACGGATTTCCAGACTTTCGCGAAAGCTATTGACAAGCCCAGCTACGCTAAGCATCAAACCAGCTCTTCGCGTTAACAAGACGCCTTTCGATTAATGGAAAATTTTGCAGATCAGTGCCTCGATATGGCCCAATCAATTTTGGGTCACAATCTCGAATCGATCAGCGAACAGGGTACTATTTGCCCTGTTGCTGGTGAAAACAGTCGCCTCGACGAACCTGGACACGCCGCCCTTGCGATCGGCGAGTATTACCGTGCAACCAACGAGACCACACTCGGTGAATACGACCTAGTTGATCTCGCAGCTCGTTGCGTCACCGCACAGGTTTTTACAGAGGACGTCCACGAAAACGGCTTGGCTTACTCTGCGCTCGGCCTACTCTCGTTTAGTCCAGCCAAGGATCGTAATCCTTTGTGGGAGCGCCTGCTCGACCCGACCCGCGAGCAACTCGAGAAGCAATTGCTCGAACGCAGTGACTACGACAACCACTTTCAAAGTTTCAACATCGCGAAGGCAGTCACTCGCTTCAGTTTAGGCTTATCCAAGAAAGATGAGACTGGACGCCTAATTGATCGCTTCCTTGAGCGCATTGAATCAACCTCTTCAGCTGGCTATTTTGATGATGCCAGCGGCGAAGAAGGCAAACTCGGTGGCGCATTTGATATTTACGGCGTCCAGAGCTTCGTATTTATCCGCCAAGCACTTCAGCTTCACTCAAATCTTCACCTTCGCGAGCGTAAGCTACCCAGTCTGCGCACTTTTTCGGAGAAATACCTAAAGATGATTCCCGATCTTGTGCGTGAAGACGGCAGTGGGTTCGCTTATGGGCGCTCTCTCGGAGCATATGGACAGATGCACTGTATCAGTCTTGTTTTGCAAGCCCTACGTGACGGATGGATAGCGGACGAAAAACGAGATCTATATACAGATACTGTGCGACGTTTGTTTATGAATTTCTTCGCGACTTATCTCGACCAAGAGCATGGTTACCTAGTCATCCGCGACGATGAGCGCGACACTGTACCATACCACACCACACGAATGGCAAATTTCGATGCCGCGCGCTACCTATGCCAATGGGCTCGTCTCGCACGTGCCACTAAAGGCAGTGCCGCTCCTTCGAAGCCAGTTGGACCTCGCAAGGTAGCTCGCTTTATCAGCTTCGACAAATCGCATAAAAAAGAACAAGGCCTATTCGTTTACCAAGACCCTGATTCAGGTTTAGCATTGCAATTGCCACTTATCGCTTCTGGCGAGCAGGGCAAAGGTACGTCCGACTACCTCGCATTTCCGCACTCACCTGGGATCTTCGACTGGCCGGTTCATAAGTATTTGCCGATCATGATGCCGGAGCTGACCTTTGGCGATCATGTCGTAGTGCCCTCCTTTTACGGTAAGAACTGCACCACTGCAATGGGTCTACGCAATGCCTTGACCTTCAAGTATGACCAACCAGAGCTCATTACCACTGACGAAAAAATTGTCCCTGGTTTAGGTAGCTGCAAGGTCATGTGGTCCTTCAAGGGTAACACTATTTCCTGCGAGTTTTGCTTTACCGTAAAACAACAAGTGCAACTTGATCGGATGCGCTACGTCCTCGCGATCGCAGCGCCGCATAGTCGCTATCGCGTCGCCAGCTCTTTTACACTTGGTGAAGAGGGTCATCGCACCAACGTGGTGAAGGATGATTTCCAAGCAGAATGGAAGGAACTCGATGTTGTTTCAGAAGATCCGGACTACCGCACTTATTATGGCAACATGCACTACCTGCAAATCCTTGAGCGCGATCATCCATTGATTATGCGACCTGGTACACAGTATCGCCTCGCTCTCACGTTTGAGCCTGACATCACGTTTGCCGAGGAGTAGGACCTCGTCACCAACACTTTTCTGAATGCCGCAACTCTCCGTTTGCGGCATTTTTTATTTACAGAGATCCAATCCGTTTTTTTAATCTGCAGCTATGCTCTCAGTCCGAATTATTCCTTGCCTAGATGTTCATGAAGGTCGCGTCGTCAAGGGCGTGAATTTCGTCAATTTGATCGATGCAGGCGATCCCGTTGAACAAGCCAAGGCCTATGAGCAGCAAGGCGCCGACGAATTGGTATTCCTCGACATCACTGCCTCCAGCGACGAGCGTAATACCATGATTGACGTGGTCAAGCGCACAGCCGATCAGTGTTTCATGCCACTCACTGTTGGTGGCGGACTGCGCAATGTAGAAAACATTCGTGACATGCTCAATGCCGGTGCCGACAAAGTCAGCCTTAACACCGCAGCCATTAACAATCCAAATCTCATCGTCGAAGCATCCTCTAAGTTTGGCAACCAGTGCATCGTCGTCGCAATCGATGCCAAACAAGTTAAGGGCCAAGATCGCTGGGAAGTTTACACCCATGGCGGGCGTAATAACACAGGACTCGACGCAATCGAATGGGCAAAGAAAGTCGTTGCACTCGGTGCGGGTGAAATTCTCCTGACGAGTATGGACTCCGATGGCACTAAGGCCGGTTTTGACAATGCGCTGAACCGCGCCGTTAGCGAAGCGGTCGAAGTTCCCGTTATCGCCTCCGGTGGCGCAGGCACCCTCGATCATCTCGCCGACGCTATCGATAAAGGCAAAACCAGCGCCGTACTTGCCGCATCCATTTTTCACTTCGGCACCTTCACGATTCGCCAAGCCAAAGAGCACCTACAAAGCCGCGGGTTACCCGTGCGTTTGTAAACTGATCGCGGGATAAACCCGCTCGCTACAAAAAATCGCGGGATAAACCCGCTCGCTACAACTGCGTAGCGACTGGCTTTAGGCCAGGAGAGCAGAACCTCACACTGAAGAACGGCTTGCGAACTTCGTTTCCGAATTGAAAGCGCTGTAAAAAGTCGAAAGAATACGTCCAAAAGATATACCTAGATCACCGTGAACATTATCGACAGCCATACGCATTGCTACCCCGCAGAACTCGCGGCGGCTCCACGCGCATGGGCGGAGGCTCAGCGCGAGCCACACTGGGCTGACCTCGTAGCCCCCCTCGACCGCTCTTCAATTCAAGGCTGGGCGACGATGGAGCAAACTATAGCCGCGATGGATACCGCGGGCGTCCAACAAACCGTCTTACTGGGTTGGTATTGGCAAAACGAAGCAACCTGCCACTGGCAAAATGAAGTGATCGCAGGATGGGTGCAGTCAGCGCCCGAGCGCTTTATTGGCTTCGCCTCGGTCCATCCCGGTGGCACCGCAGCATCCGTCATCGCGCAATGCGAACATGCGCTCAGCCTCGGGCTGCGCGGCGTAGGCGAGCTGCACCCTGGCATCCAGCATTTCGACTCTAGCAGCGCAGGTTGGCATGCACTAGCGGATTGGTGTGTCACCCACCACTGGCCAATCAATCTTCACGCCACCGAAGCTGTCGGGCACGACCATCCCGGCACTGTCCCCACTCCACTCAGTGACTTCCTGCGCATGGCCGAGGCTCACCCTGACCTGAAACTTATCCTCGCGCACTGGGGTGGTGGACTCGCTTTCTTTGAGCTCAACCCTCGACTGCGTAAGGCACTCAAGAATGTTTACTACGATACTTCAGCCACACCACTACTTTACGACCCAACAATCTTTCGACGGATGATTGATATCGTAGGTGCCGAAAAAATCCTATTCGGCTCAGACTTCCCGCTGCGCGTCTATCCGCGCGCACAAAAGACGCCCGACTTCCACATGTACATCGAAGCGGTGCAGAATAAAGCAAACTTAAGCCCTGACGAGTTTGCTGCGGTCATGCAGGGCAACATACAGCGCTTACTCGGCAAAGTCTAGCGGCGCTTATTGGGACGTACGCTGCTAGCGGGCAACTCATAGTTGTAGGATAATCCTTCATGATTTATCAGGCGCACAAAACCTTCGATCAAGTCATCACAGTAACAGAAAACGCCCGCCTGGAGCTCTTCGCCATAAATCGTAATGTCCTGCCCCTGTAGTGCCCGCACGATAAAATTTATGACAAACGCGCCCATCATCTGGACACATTCGCAGGCCATAGGTGTTAAATATACAGACAATGCGAATAGCTACAACATCGAGGCTGTAAAAAATAATCCGGTCGCAAAGTCAATGAATCCGTATGGCCGCAGGAGAGCTAGCTAAATATTTGCCAAAGCTTGACCTCTGCGCCTCATTTGTCAGCCATGACGAGCGATGCATATTAATTCAATCGCCCGAACTGTTCGCCTGAGTGTGCGCGAACTGGCCACCTTTCGTCAGGTGCCGTCGAGCGATGGGCATGGTGCTGGTTTATGGCGTGCTGCAATCGGCCAACAATCGCACACCAGCGCTGCTCTCCAAACGCGCGAAATTCACGCCGATGCGCGCTTCGAAGTGCCGCTTAAGGCGAATTGGTTTCACCGCGACTGGAGCTTTGAGATACAAGGCCGCTTGGATCAGCTCATCCCGGTGCAGGATCAGTTATGTATTCGTGAAGTTAAAACTGTGCGCAATCGCCTGCCAGCCAGCGCCGAAGAACTAGCCAGTCGCTATCCTGATTATTTCGCACAAGCCGCGATCTATTTAGGCCTCGCTCGGGTACTGCCTGAATATGCTGACGCCACGCTCCGTGCGGAGCTCTACTTTATCGAGATCGAGACTGGTAGCGTTCAAATTGTGCCGCTCACTGATGCTGACGAGCGCGCCTTTAGTGACCAACTCGATACGCTACTGCCTTTCCTCGAAGACCGACGCACTAGCCAGCTGCGCCTGCAAGGAGTCGAACTACATCCTGCATTTGAAATCTTGCGCGAGGGGCAGGCTGAGTTAATCGCCGCACTCGATCACGCCACCCTACAAAGTAAAACCGTGCTTCTCGAAGCACCCACTGGTTTTGGCAAAACTGGTATCGTACTCGAACACATGCTACGTCAAATGCAGCGCGGCGTCTATGATCGTGGGATCTACCTTACCAGTAAATCAACAGGTCAGCTCGAAACGATTCGCCAACTTCGCAGTATGATCGGCGATAACTTGCGCTTCATTCAGATGCGCAACCGCACGGAGCACCGCATCGAAAGCGCCGCCCATAGCTGCACGGGCGATGAGCGTTGCAACCAGCACCTAGGGCAAAGCTGGCTGGCAGCCGACATTTATCCGCCCGATCTATTTAAAGACGCCACCTTCAGCCTCGATCGATCCAAAACCCTCGGCGAAAAAACTGGCGTCTGCCCCTATGCGCTGACCAAAGGATGCCTGCCATTCGCCGATATCTGGATCGGTGATACCAACTATATATTTTCGCCCGCCAGCCGTGCCGTCTTTCTTGAGCAGCATGGATTCGATCCAGCCAAGACACTTCTGATCGTCGACGAAGCGCACAACCTGCCTGACCGCGCGGCCGATGCACTCAGTGTCGAGCTCAGTGCAGCCGACCTACTGCTCGCACTCGAAGAGCTGCGCAACGCAGGGGCACCGCACCACCTACTCAGTATTGGCGATGAGCTCATCCACTGCCTCGACTCATTGACCGCTAAGCAGCCACTGCACTCCGATGCGCTCTACCAGATGCTAGATCTGTGCGAGGATTTTGCGCGGCACCTCAAAGACGCACAATTTGATTACTCAGCCACCCCCCCCTTCGCGATCGACACTGTTTGGCGCATTCCCGACCTCGCCCAATGCCTTGCCGAACCAGCGCATCAGTGGCTGCATTGGTCGCCCACTACTAGCACGCTCCGCGCCACCTGTCTAGATGCTAGTCAATGGATTGCGGACTGTTTCGCCCCCTTCGGCGGCAGTATCTTAATGTCTGCCACACTCACCCCGATTCAGAGTTTTCGCGAACACTGTGGACTCACTGCAGAGAATGCCACACTTGCACTCGGCCATGCAGCATGGCGAGACGATGCCTATAGCGTCGCCATCGATACTCGCGTAGATACCCGCTACAAACAACGCGACAAATATTATGAAACCACCGCACGCACCATCGCCACGCTGATCGAACAAAGCCCCGGCGTGCCTGTCGCCGTATTTTTTGCCTCCTATCTTTACGCCGAAAATATCAAAGCCTACCTCGACGCCCTGAATCCTGGAACACGCATTCAAGTGCAACCGCGGGGAGTCGATTTAGCCGAGCAAGAAACTTTTATTGACGAAGGCCTGCTGATGGCCGACGCCCTCTTTCTTATTTTAGGGTCCAGCTATGCCGAAGGGGTCGACAAGCTTGGCGGACGAATTGATATCGCGATGGTGGTCGGTCCCGCTCTACCGGAAGTCAACGCCATCCAAGACGCCAAGATGGACACCCATCCTAGCATGGATAGGGACGCCGTCTTCACTGATATTTATATTATCCCAGCAATGCGCCGCATCCACCAAGCCCTTGGCCGTATCGTCCGCGCACCAGGTCAATGCGCCAAAGTGTTACTACACGGCAAACGCTACAACCAAGCTGCTTACAAGGAACAACTTGCGCCTGAATATCAACAGGCCACTACGATCAACAGCGACATCGAGTTGCTTGAGTGGTTACATCAAAGCTAGCACACTTTGGGATAAGCTGATCATTGCACGCCTCAAGATCATAATATTCGTATTGCTTGTTAGAGCAAAACTGCTTTGTTCGTCGATTCTTGCGCAAGCGGAACGTATAGGTGGGCGTAGCTCAGCTGGATAGAGCATCGGTTTTCTAAACCGAGGGTCCCGGGTTCGAGTCCCGGCGCCCATACGTTCTAATTCGCTAGTGACTCTCACCGGCGATGGTCCTGCCCGCTAAGCGACCGATTTTTCGACTTTCAGGCTTGGTACAAGTCCAGCCGCCTATACGTTCTGATGAGCTGTTGAATCGACTGTCGATGCTGCTTTAAGGCAATTCAGACAAGGTAATCAGCTTTTCGGGATTTTGTGCACAGAATGTCCAATAAAAGCACTTATTGGCGTGTAATACGTCACGAATAAGCCACCAGCGCACAGTGGTTTTCCTTAAAAAGCCTAGCAATAGAATCGCACAAAAGTTGATCAAACGGGCAGTCTGCACAACAAAAGCCAGCTATAACATAGCTGCATAGTGAAATTACCCCTGACTGTATGTTGTCGAACCATAAAAATTGGACTACATTCAAATCGATTGTGCATAGCCAGCCTGAGCCATGGTACAACATACTTTGGGTGATTTGCTGTATTTTGACATCTAATCCATGGTCCAGTGTTAGCAACTAAGACAATTATGGGTATGCCTAGCGAGTCCAAGCGCTTCGATGATTTTGCACATTCGTCCAAATCTGTGATCCACTTACCTCATCACTCCTGATCATTTACATACATACGACAGCCAATCCTACAAATACTTATCTTACTTTCTACAGTGCACTTTATTTGCTATTAGCGTCAGAACGGCAGAGTAATGAAAGCATCAGAAGTAACGCATTGTTTCGATACCTCGAAGGAATTAAGACAAAATCAATCTGACGTTCGGATTGAGAGTAAACTATACATCTCCTATGCCGTAGCCATTGGCCCGTAAGGTGCAGCATCAGAAGTATAGGTGTAGGCAGACAGTCCATTGGCAGTCGACAATCGACCACTGACATTAGCAAAAATAGCCCCCCCGCTAAGTTTGAAGATGGATCTGCATCTGGCTCGGAACAAGAGTTTCGGCGGACATACGTTCCGATGCGCTGATGATCTTACGTATATAGACCGTTCGATGCCGTGCTAGCTACAAGATTTGCATCCTAGCATAAGTTCTGCCGCGACTAGATTGACTGCTTTTTATGTGAGACTGCAGTCCAATCTAGACCACCTTTAAATTTGACGACGCCTTTTTCGAAGGCAAAGCGCACTAGACTCGCTTCGTCGTTGATGTTGAGACGTTTCATCACATTGTGCTTGTGACGACGAATTGTGAATTCGCTAATACCCAATATTTCGCCGGCGCTCACATGGTCATGGCCTTGCGCAATCAAGCGCAGAACTTGCAACTCTCGATCCGACATAACTTTGTAATAGGCATCTGGATCTTGCCACATACCAGCAATTATCTTTTGTGCATTCGCTGAATAATAAATCTCACCAGCCGAAACGTCGTTAAACGCTGTAAATAGTGTTTCGAGCGACATCTCTTGTTTGTGCACAAACCCAAGTATACCACTGCGAGTGACTTCGCGAATCGTATAGTCATCACATTCACTAGAAAGAGCTAAAACACGAACATCTGGAGCCACTTTGAGTATCCGACGCGCGAGGCTCAAACCATCAAGCTTAGGCAGCATTAAATCCAGCACGACAAAATCGAATTTTTCTACCTGAAATAGCTTCCATGCTGACTCACCATCACTGGCTTCCTTGACATAGCTAAACTCAAACTCACGGGATACGACACTGGCTAACAATTCACGTACCAACTCTTCATCTTCTACAATAAGTGCTTTCATACCTAATCTAACTAAGATATAGATTTTAAAAAATCGAGTTTAAATTACGTTATTTTTATTTTTTAATAACCAATCTAGGAAAAGTTGCTTTGAAAGCTTATAAAACAGTTAACTGACACAAAAAAATCCACTAAATATATTTTTCGTAACATAAGTAACCGCTTAATAAAGTATAATAAATAGGCGATATATATCCGATACAGATTAACCTTATTATTAAACGACATCACGAAATATTCGTTTTTTTAATGACAGGTAGGTATAACCATTTAAACCATAAGTATGATTATAAATGTTCATGAGATAGTGCCAGAGGTAGCTGAAAATGTTCGAGGTGGCACAGGAAACGCTTACGCGCACAAACTGTTGGACCTATTCCCTGGCAGTGCGATCAAAAGTGTCGGTCTTGTCCGGCTAGAACCTGGTGCCAGCGTAGGCGCGCATTCGCACAATGGCGATGAAGACTTCTATTACTGCATTTCTGGAACTGGTATCGTCGTCGACAATGGCGTCGAACATCCTTTTACACCTGGCACCCTACAAATCACACGAGACGGTGAAACTCAGGCAATTCGTAACACGAGCGAAACCGAACTTGTTTTTCTCGGAGCACTGATCGACACTCCAGTAGAATTTAAGTGACGACGGGATAAACCAGTCCAGTTGCCATAGCTAAGCAAGACTCAGAAAAAAGTTCTAAGTAGTCAGACTAAGCGGTACAAAATTGGTCGCCTATGGCTTATGCCCCTAGCCTAAAGCGAGTTGCCGCATTGCCTCGTAACACGCTATGCCAGCCGAAGTAGAAAGATTCAGAGAGCGAAGATTAGTGTTTTTATGTGGAATAGTCAGTCGTTTACCTTCCAGCTCAGCATGCAACCAGCCTGGAACACCATGCCCCTCGCTACCAAAAACCAAGCCGTCGTCATCTGCGTATTGCACATCCCAATAATTATGATCTGACTTGGTCGTAAACAACCATATGCGACTAGGAGCAAAATCACTTGCCTTAAACGCTTCCCAATCATCATGGTGATGCACATCGAGCGAATGCCAATAGTCCATTCCACTGCGCTTTAGATGCTTGTCTGTTATGGTGAAACCCAAGGGATGAATCAAATGCAAGCGCGTCTCAGTAATCGCGCAGAGTCGGCCGATATTGCCAGCATTCTGAGGAATCTCCGGATTAAATAAAACGATATGTAGCATCACATATTACATTGTGGATCCAACGCCCAACGTCCAACATTGAATTTAATTGATGCGCATCTTGCGATCAGATAATAATGCGCACGCACACTCCAGCGCCGTCCGCAGATAAGCAGAAGTACCTACAGGTTCGCGTAGACTACGGTAGACCAACAGAGGCCACAGTTAACCAGCGCTATAAAAACCGCTGCACTGCCCATATCTTTCGCCTGTTTAGCGAGTGGACGACGCTCAAGTGAAATATCGTCGACGACCGCTTCGATCGCAGAGTTTAAGACCTCGACAATCAATACTAGCAACACGCTACCAATCAAAATCAGACGCTCGACTAAGGTTAGTGGAATAAGTAATGAGCCGATAATGAGGATACTGCCGACGGCAACTTCAAAACGAAACGCGACTTCATGCATCGCATAACCAATGCCAGCTAAGGAACAGACGCTAGCTTTAAACAGTCGGGTGCAGCCCGTGTGCTTATGAACTGATGGATCGATACTATTTGGTCTCATAACAATATTTTATTTATGACAATTGCATGACATTATACTGTCAATTTTTCAATCGAAAGATACAGGTAAAAACAGACCATTGATTGCGCCTTTGTATCTCGTTTAAAATCATCGCAAAATATGAGTCAAAATCACTCAGTGCAAATGGGTATTCTGCTAGTGCAGTCGCAACTGGATTTCAGCAGATATCGATCTAAGTGCAACGCCCTTAGCGTGTAAGCGAGGTGGCGGATCTTATGCTAAAACAGAGGAGTAAGCTATCTTAAAAAACACTTACGAACGCCCCACACGCATGATCTCAGCTGTTATCGCATCGAGTTGCGCTTCATGTACCTGGCGCTTCGGATCATACTGATCGAGCAAGCCCCAAAAACGCTTTGAATGATTCATCTCAGTTAAATGCGCTAGCTCATGTAAAATCACATAATCTTGCAATTCAGGGGCGACTAGTACCAAGCGCCAATTTAATGAAATCCCTCCGCTCGATGAGCATGAACCCCAGCGACTCGTTTGGTCACGCACACTGAGTTTAGAAAATTTCAAATCCAAATATTTGGCGTGATAAGCGACTCGGCACAGCATCGCATCCTTCGCAAAACGTCGTACTAAGGCCAAAAATACACCGTCGAAATCATCACTCTGATCCGGAACGCGCAAGACGATCTCCGCCCCGCCCTGATCAAAAATATAATCCGCTCGTAGACGCTTCGTCGACTCAACGCGCACGGTAAACCGATCGCCACTGCCCGTCAGTTGCGGATGCTCAGCAAACCAATCAGCCACCGACCGTGGCCGCGGTACATTTGCCAGCTGCGCTTCCAGCCAATCAAGTTGCTTCTCAACGAATTTTAGCGCCTCACGGTCCGAGCAACGCCACGGCACCGAAACCACCGCTTGATTACAATGATTCAAACTGAGCCGTAAATGCCGCGCGCCCTTGCGGCGGCGCACATCGAACGACACAGACTCACCGTTACTAAGGCTTAGGAACATTTTTTAAAAGCTCGGGGAATCGTTTCTCCGATTACACCGCATCCATCGTCTCTAACTGATCGACCACGTTTTGCGCATAGCGGCGAAGCGCTGTCTCAGGTTTAAGTTTTTTGATTCGACAGGCCGCTGCGATCTCAAACAACTGCTTGCCGAGCGCCAACTCATCAACAGCCAACGCCTGTGCTGTCATCGCAATGCCACCCGCATCAATCACCTCGGAAGCGTCCATCTTCTGTTTTTGAATCTGCTTGTAGACATCTTGGGCATACATCAGTGCTGGCAATTGATTCGGTAAATCCTTAAAGCGTCCAGCTTGTTTGGGCCCACGCTTCTTTTCTTCCGCTTTAATTTCGTCCCATTGCTTGAGCACAGCGTCCGAGTCGCCGAGTTTCGCATTTTCGCCAAACACATGAGGGTGCCGTGTAATCAACTTTTCATTGACCACCGCACATACCGCTTCGAAGTCAAAATGCCCCGCCTCCTGCGCAATCTGGGCATGCATCACGACTTGCAGCAGTACATCGCCCAATTCCTCTTCCATGTGGTGCATGTCGAGCCGATCAACCGTCTGCAACAACTCGCAGCACTCATCGATCAAACATTCGCCTAGCGATTGGTGGTCTTGCTCAATATCCCAAGGGCAACCTGTCTCCGGTTCACGAAGCGCTGCCACAGTTTGAATTAAATCATTAATAGAACTCATACCCTAATCGGTTAAATGGCCGCTGCTGAATTGGCGAACGAAAAGCGTCGGCACGATGATTTAGCAATACTTTGGTGTGCGAACTCGCACGTGCCGACAGAGCGAGGGCATCTCGCACGCATTCCACACACAAAGCCTCAAGCGATTCGCTCATAAAAAAGGGCGGACTTTTCAGTCCGCCCTTCAAAATGATTATCGGTTACGACCGCGCGAACGACTCGGCGCTGTGCTCGACCCGCCACCGCCTTGTGGACGACCACCGCCGGAGCGACCACCGCCTTGTGGGCGACCTCCGCCAGAGCGACCACCGCCGGAGCGACCACCTCCTTGTGGACGACCACCACCACCACCCTTCGACCGACCGCCACCACGATTCTGTTGACCCGGCGCAGGACGTGACTTCTTCGAGCGTGTCGCTGGGCGTGGCACCGCGATCTTTTCGCCACGATCATCGATTCTGAAAAGTGGGATGTTTTTCTTCATCGTCTTCTCAATGTCCCAGAGGTAACCCTCTTCCACATCACTGACGAGTGAGACCGCATTGCCAGCCTTACCAGCGCGTCCGGTGCGCCCGATACGGTGCACATAATCTTCGGGAATATTAGGCAGCTCGTAATTCACCACATGCGGCAAGTCCGCGATATCGAGACCACGCGCAGCGATATCAGTCGCTACCATTACACGGATTTTATTGGACTTGAACATGCTTAGCGCACGCTCACGGGCGGACTGGCTCTTATTACCATGAATCGCCATTGCAGCGATCCCTTGCTGGTCCAAATACTTAGCGAGCTTATTTGCGCCATGTTTAGTGCGAGAAAAAACAAGAATTTGCCCCCAATCCCCCTGCTCAATCAGTTCAGCTAAAAATTGTGGTTTTGCTTTTTGAGGGACGACAAACGCCTCTTGTTCCACCCGATCTGCAGTGGCATTGCGCGCAGCCACTTCGACTTCGACCGCATTATGCAGCATGGAATCAGCAAGCTTCTTTACCTCCTTGGTATAGGTTGCCGAGAAGAACAAGTTTTGACGCTTGGTAGGCATCAGTTGCAGAATCTTCTTAATGTCATTGATAAAGCCCATATCCAACATGCGGTCAGCTTCGTCGAGCACGAGAATCTCTATGTTCGAGAGTTGCATCTCACCTCGCTGACAGAGATCGAGCAAGCGGCCTGGAGTGGCGACGACGATGTCGAGCCCACGGCGCAGTGCATTGATCTGCGGCTGAAAACCGACACCACCGAAAATCACAAACGAACGAATGTCTACATGCTGGCCGTAATCAACGATGCTCTGATGAACTTGCGCAGCAAGCTCACGAGTGGGTGCGAGAACGAGCGCACGAGGGCGCTTGTTTTGGCCGTTGAACTCAGCGCCGGAAAGGATCTGCAGCATGGGCAAACTAAAGGCGGCAGTTTTACCCGTGCCAGTTTGTGCACCGCCAAGGACGTCGCGGCGGTCAAGGACTGCAGGAATGGCGCGAGCCTGGATAGGCGACGGTGTAGTGTAGCCCTTGGCTTCAACGGCTGCAACGAGTTTGGGAATGAGTCCCAGTTGAGAAAATGACATAACGATTTGCTTTGACTAGTGAGACGATCTGGCCGTCTGAATAAGACGATACTCCGATCATACATCTCTTGGATAGCTGGGTCTGATTGACCACAACTTGGATAATAAGTGCATGCTAAAAAAGTCGGATCTCTCCCGAAGCATGCGGCCGCCCTTCACGGTGCGGCGAAGTAAGAAACGGTGTTGTATAGTAAAGAATGCCGTTCGCCTAGCAAAAAGAGTCAGTCCACCGCATCGCCACAACTAATGGTCTAACACGAAAGTTAGCTATTAGACTATTTACGCGTTGAGAGCTCGAGGAATTCGTTTTTTAAGAGCCTAAGAATTATTTAGTACATTTAAAAAAATCGGTTACCAAGCAGCGAAAAAATCCTCATATAAACCATAGTGCAACGTACTGCTGCGACGATCATTGAAATTCATGGTTAAGGAAAGTACGACGGATCGCCAGGCAACGCGTAAGCCGCTTAAAATAGGCACCCTGCAGCCTAATGCCGCTCCGCAGCGCACCCTAACAGATGCCTGGACCGCGACTGCGGTCCCACCAATTGCTTAAAAGGACGGGATCTTACCTTAGCGCCTATTAACTTCAGCTACTTCAATGGCTTAAAATAGGATCATCGTCGATTAGCGGGGAAGGCATTGGTATATGTGGGGACCGGTAAATGTGCTTATTGCTCTTGGGAGGGACGACCTCCGTGTCGTCCGATACCGATGCGTGAGAGTCTGACAGGATTATCAGCTCTTGGAGACTTCTGGATTTCCATGCGGCTTCTAAAGTGCCCGTAGTCGACACCGAGGTCGACCCTCCCCAGCAAAAATAGCCGCCCCATTAGGCGCAGAGTAGTATCTCCCTGACAATCGACGAAGAACCTAAAATACACACTCTAGCTTACTCACCTACCGTTTTGGGTTAATCTCACGAAAGGTCCTCACAAAGTCGCCCATCATATCGCGCAGTTCTGCTTTAATAACTTCTACTTGCTTTGATCCGGAACTGGAACTGCCGCGGCGGCGCATTTCAAAAACTGTCGCGACCGTCTTTTCACTATTGCGATCAATCGTGACAAAATCGCGCACTTGCACGATCAACTCAAATTCACCCGAAGCGATGCGACTAGAGGTATCGATGGAAAGTTGAATGAGCGGAATATTTACTTCTGGTTGATTTAACACATAAGTATTCAGAGCAACATTTCCACGCCTAAGTTGGAGTTCCATAATATCATTTAAATCGAGACGTTCACTCGATTGAATATCTGCAGCCATGGATGTATCTACGGTCATATACAACGAATAGATGCCTTTCAAATGAGCACTGGTAGCCTCATCAACAGCCGCAGCAAATTGAACAGAAAATAGGAATGAGAGAAACAAGAATATACAGCGCATCATAAATCGATAGGGTTGAGTGATAGCAAAATTAGGCATTGATGCAATACATCTGCAAAACATTTAATTTTTAACGACGAACAATTCTGAAACAATCAAAAAATGCCGTGGTTAATCATGCCTCGTCTGCACGCGGCTATTGACAAGCCTCCGCCCCTGATGAATCTAACAATCATGCGTATATCTCTAATTGTCCTTTTTAGCCTCCTATGCATCTCTTGCGCTTCCACCAAGAAGCCGGTACTTACTGACGTCGCTATCCTCGACATCAAACCACGTTATATAGAGGCCGAGGTTTTTAAACGCGCTGCTGAGTATTTGACTGGTAAGGAAAACCTCGGAAATCGAATTATCGTTCGCACTGATAGCAGTGAACGTGCGGGCTACTATTTTGTGCTAATCCTAGGCGAACAAGTGCGCGACCTTCCGGCTGGCACCTATATCGAAGGCGAATTCTACACCCCGAAATCGCTCGATGCACAAGTGCACACCTTTCAATTGCCCTCAAAATTACCCAAAAGTAAGGAAATCTTCATCGGCCTAACAGGCGAGGACTGGCCGAATCCGAGTGCCACACCTGCGGCTTGGCGCTTCACCATTAAGAACTCCAATGGTGAAGTTCTCACCACGGAAAAGAGTTACCTTTGGAGTTTCTAAGCTTTGTAGGGTCACACCAGCACGCCACACTGCTCGCCCATCTTAGCATATATTTCGCGACCGAGTGCGGCTTGGGCTAAAAGATCATTGTCAAAACGGATGGCACCGGGTTGGTAAATCGTCGTCACACACGAACCGCCGAAGGAGAAGTATCCTTTGGACGCGCCCTTCTCAACTTGAGACTCGGGCTGGTAAGTCTGGTGCATGCCACCGACACACGTAGCGCCGACCTCCATCACAATCATTTTACCGAACCCATCTGACTCGACCTCCGTGATCATGCGGCGATTCTCCCACAGGATCGACAGCTTGCGGCGCAGCGCCAAGGGGCTCACCGAGCGCAGGCTACCCTCTAAAGTGCGTGCCGCGCCAGATCGGCCTGCAACCGGAAAATGAAAACGGTGGTAATCCACCGGGCATAAACGTGAGATCAACATCGAGCCACCTTCAAACTCTGCAGCCAATCGGGCACTGCCGAGGAACTTAGCTAAATCGAAACGCTGCCCTTTAATATAAAAACTATCCGCCGTACTGACGTCTGCAACCGCCAAATGTCGTCCATCCGCGGGAAACGTGACAACCGACTCACCCGACGCAATTGGCCGCGCGCTCGGCTTAAGCGACCGATAGAAAAACTCGTTGAAGGAACCGAAGCTATCCACATCAGCTGCGAATTCTGCGACATCCACCCCATAGTCCCGAACAAAGGGCGCCACCTTCTCGCGACTCGCTGGCCGATCCATGCGCCAACCATACCAACGCGAAAACCACAATCGCTTGACCGCAAGCGCGACCGTGAGGCGACCCAAGGGATTGCCATACGCCCAGCGCAAAAAACCTTCGCCATAGACCGACTCCGTTTCGACTTCACCACTGTGACGATTAAAAAATTCAATCGGCGCTTCAAATTGTTCGTTCTGATTCATACCTATTAATCCACGGACGGCCCACGCCCATATTCTCTTTGATTCGTTTTAATGTCTTTGAGCGTGTCTTCCTGCACTTCAGTGGTGTGAAATTTTGAAACTGCCACGCGTTGCGAGGTATAGATCCCCGTATGCCCACTAAAATAATATGCGGTGAAGCACGCGACGCCGTAGTAGATGGTATTCTCTGCACCAAACAGCTCGATGCCCATCATGGTGCACGCCAGCGGCGTATTGGTTGCCCCCGCAAACACGGCAATGAATCCCAGCCCAGCAAACAGATCGACCGGTGCACCCGAAAGCATGGCCAGTGTATTGCCCAAAGTCGCCCCGATAAAAAATAAAGGTGTCACTTCCCCGCCCTT
>JAQXBA010000031.1 GCA_029252625.1 Opitutia bacterium
TATGGCAAGGGCGGCCTGACCAGCTTCGCCGAGCTATTTCTCGATTTTAATCAGGACGCTATCGAGAATTACCGCCGCTCGCTCAGTCTGAATGAAGCCATCGCGCACGTTTCTTATGAAAAGGACGGGGTGGCTTATCAACGCGAGTATTTTGCCTCTTATCCTGACAATGTGATCGTCATTCGTCTGACCGCCGATCAGAAGGGCGCGCTCTCCTTTACGGTGCGGCCCGAAATTCCGTATCTCGAGCTAAAACAGCGCACTGGCTCAATCACGGCGGCAGGAAATCTGCTGACACTGAAGGGGACGGCTTCCCATTTTAACTGCAATTATGAGGGGCAGATCAAGGTGCTGAATGAAGGCGGTTCGGTGATCGCCGACGCTGAAAAAGGCACCGTCGATGTCAGCCAGGCCGATGCGGTCACGCTGCTGATAGCGACTGGCACCAACTACCGCCTCAGCCCAACGACTTTCAGCAATTCTCCCGAGGAAAAGCTCGATCCTAAACAATACCCACACGCTGAGGTCACTGCCCGTATTCATGCGGCACAGTCCCTAGAATATGCCGCGCTTAAGCAGCGACATCTTAACGATTATCAGAATCTGTTTGGTCGCGTCTCGGTGAACCTGAACGCAACCCCGTCGGCCGATCCGACGCACCTGCTCCTGGAGAAATATCAAAAGGGCACAACGAACACCTGGCTGGAAGAGCTGATGTTTCAATACGGTCGTTACCTGCTGATTTCCAGTTCGCGCGAGAAGAGTCTGCCCGCCAATTTGCAGGGCGCCTGGAGCCAGGATTATTACACGCCGTGGTCGGGTGGCTTTTGGCATAACATCAATGTGCAGATGAATTATTGGGGCTCGATGAGCGCGAACCTCGCCGAGTGTTTCGAAGCCTACAACAACTATTTCAAGGCCTATCTGCCAACCGCGCAGCAGCACGCCGCCGATTATGTGCGTAAGTATAATCCGGACCAGTTGACGGAAGGGGGCGATAATGGCTGGATCATTGGAACCGGAGCGAACGCCTACCACGTTCCCAGTGCCGGCGGGCATTCCGGTCCGGGCACCGGCGGGTTCACTGCCAAGCTTCTGACTGATTATTACCTGTTTACGCAGGATCCGGACTACCTCGAAGAGGTGGCTTATCCCGCGATGCTCTCCTTGAGCAAATTTTACTCGAAGGTGCTGGTGCCGCATGGTGACCAGCTACTGGTCGAGCCGTCTGCCTCTCCGGAACAAACAACGAATGCCAAGCAAACTCAAGGCATGCCGGGCCAACTGAAGGGCGGCAGATATTACGTTACCGCTGGGTGCACCTTCGATCAGGGCTTTGTGTGGGAAAGCTATTCCGATACACTGGCGATGGCGGATAAGCTGGGCAATGACGATCCGTTTCTCAAAACGATCCGCGAGCAGATCACGCGACTGGACCCGATCCTGATCGGTGCGGACGGTCAGATTAAGGAATATCGCGAGGAGAACCACTATAGCGATATCGGCCAGCCAAAACACCGTCATATTTCACACCTCTGTCCGCTCTTTCCTGGCACGTTGATCAATTCAGAGAACGCCGAATGGATGCAGGCGGCCAGCAAAACGTTGGATCTGCGCGGCAACAAAACCACGGGTTGGGCCTTGGCCCACCGAATGAACAGCCGTGCACGTCTCGGCGAAGGGGATCAGGCACATGAGGCCTATCAGCGTTTCATCTGCGAGCGCACCGCGACCAACCTCTGGGCGTTGCATCCTCCGTTCCAGATCGACGGTAACCTCGGCACGATGGGCGGCGTTGCCGAGATGCTGCTGCAGAGCCATGCAGGTGCGATTCAGATTTTGCCAGCACTCCCTGCTGCGTGGAGCACCGGGCATTTTGACGGCCTCGTTGCTCGCGGTAACTTTGTAATCTCTGCGAAATGGAAAGATGGCAAAGCAACAGAGCTTTCCATTCTGTCTAGAAGCGGTGGCGAATGCCAGGTCGCCGGTGCAGGAATCGGATCCGCCAAGGTCAAGGACAGCAATGGTAAGACGGTAAAGGTCTCCCGCGACGGAGCCGACCTGATTCACTTTGCATCTGTTATCGGTGAGACGTATGAAGTCGAACTGTAAAGCACAGTAAAAAGTTCAAGTAATAGACTAGTAATGAAAAAAATACAATATGCAGAAAAATAGAGTCTTTAGGGGATGTAAATATCTGGGCATCATCTTTCCAATGCTTGGAAGTGTTGCGACGGCTGGGTTCTTTTCCTCATCAGTTGAGCTCTATGTGAGCCCGACAGGGAGCGATGCGAATTCGGGGAGCGAAAGGAAGCCGGTGGCCTCATTGGCCCGCGCCCGTGATTTGGCTCGTTCGCAGGCAGGTAAAAAGGACGTCACCGTGCATGTGGGCGATGGTATTTATTATTTGCCCCAAACACTGGTCTTTACGCCCGCGGATTCTGGTTCTGAAAAGAACCCCGTGGTTTACAAGGCGGACAACGAGGGCGGGGCAGTGCTGAGTGGCGGCTCCAAGCTTGAGCTCGACTGGACCGCTTATCAGGATGGCATCTTTCAAGCGAAAACTCCGTCAGGCTTGGAAGTTGATCAGCTCTTCATCGATGGTCAGGCGCAACGAATGGCGCGCTATCCGAACTACGACCCCAAAAAGAAAACGGCCGCCTATCAGGGCTTTTCGGTGGATGCCTTTTCCAAAGAACGGGCAGCCAATTGGGCCGATCCAACGGGCGGTTATATTCACGCCATGCACGTTCAGCAGTGGGGCGGCTATCACTACCGCATCACTGGGAAAGATGCCGAGGGCGAGGTCACTTATGAAGGCGGCTGGCAGAACAACCGCCAGATGGGCATGCACAAGGACTACCGCATGGTGGAAAATATCTTCGAGGAACTCGACGCGCCCGGGGAGTGGTTTCACAATGCGAAGACATCCACGCTCTATTACATGCCCGCAGTCGAAGTGGATTTGGCCAAGGCCAAAGTTGAGGTGGTGCGTCTGCGTCATTTGGTCGAATTTCAAGGCACGCAGGCAGCGCCTGTGAAATGCATCAGCCTGCAGGGCTTTACCGTTCGCCACGCCGCACGCACCTTCATGGATTGCAAAGAACCCTTGCTGCGCTCGGACTGGGCCATTTATCGGGGCGGTGCCTTCCTGCTGACCGGCACCGAGGATGTGAGCATTCTTGATTGCGAATTCGATCAGGTCGGCGGCAATGCGGTCTTCGTCAATAACTACAATCGCCGCACACTCGTGAAGGGCTGCCACATCCACGACACGGGTGCCAGCGGCGTCTGCTTTGTGGGAGATCCCAAGGCCGTGCGGAATCCACTGTTTGAATACAAAGAAACGAACGATCTCAGTAAAATTGATCTGACACCTGGGCCAAAAACGGACAACTATCCCGCCGATTCGATTGTTGAGGACTGTCTGATCCACGGCATCGGCCGAGTTGAAAAACAGCCCGCCGGCGTGCAAATTTCCATGGCGCAGGGCATCACCGTGCGCGATGTCTCCATCTACGACTGTGCCCGCTCAGGCATTAATGTGAGCGAAGGCACCTGGGGCGGACATCTGATCGAAGGCTGTGACGTGTTTGATACCGTGCTAGAGACGCATGATCACGGCTCTTTCAATTCCTGGGGTCGCGACCGCTTCTGGCGTAGCGATGTGAAAACGTCACAAATCGCCATCGATCAGAACCCGAAACTTCCATTCCTCGATGCCGTCGAAACGTCGGTCATTCGCAACAGCCGTTGGCGCTGTGACCACGGCTGGGACGTCGATCTGGACGACGGATCGAGCAACTACGAGATCTACAACAACCTGCTACTGGCGAAAGGGCTCAAACTGCGTGAAGGTTTTCGCCGCCATGCGTGGAACAATGTGATCGTGAATAATGGTCTACACCCGCACGTTTGGTATGTGGGGAACCAAGATGAGGTGCATGGAAATATTTTGATGTCTCGGCACCGTCCCGCACGTATGAAACGACCGAATGCAGAGAGCGCTCGGGTCGACAAAAACCTGTTTTTCGTCGGTAATGCGTCGGTGGTCAAAGCGACTTCGGACACACTGGGATGGGACAAACAATCGATCTTCGACGATCCGCAATTTGTGGACCCCGCGAGCGGGGATTTCCGCGTCAAGGAAGGCTCGCCCGCCTTCGCTATCGGATTCAAAAATTTCCCGATGGATCAGTTCGGGGTAAAGAAGCCTGCGCTCAGGAAGATTGCCCGCATGCCGCAACTTCCTTCCCCAGTGCTTGCGCAAGCAAAAGCGAAGCGGGCTCCTCAAAAAGCACGCAAGGCAACGCGGCCTGCCAAGCCTTCGGTCTGGCTCGGCGCGAGGCTACAGGCTTTGAGCGGCGAAGCGTTTTCCGCCTATGGCGTCGGTAAAGAAGAGGGTGGAGTGGTGTTGACGCAGCTTGCAAATAATTCCTCGGCGGCTCAACAAGGTTTGAAAGAAGGCGACGTGGTGCAACAGGTCAATGGACAGGCCGTCCGCACAAGTGCTGCGCTCCTGCGGGCCTGTGCCGACGCCGGAAAGAAACCGCTCAAGCTCAAGATCGTCCGCGATCAGCAGGCTAAGGAAATTACGGTGAAAGCATCGAACAGTGGCATGTGACAACTATGAAAATTAAACGAAGTCTGTGGATTGCCTCGATGGTGATTGCCTTGCCCTTCACCAGCATGGGGAAGGTTCCTGCCAATGCTGCGTTGGCTACTATTGCGGAGTCCGTCGATCGGTCATCCGATTCTGTCTGGGATGGACGCAAGTCGTCCTTTCATGGCTTCGATCAGTATAACTTCAAGTTTGAAGGTGTGGACTGCAAAGTGGTGGTGCCCAAAAAAAATGCCGACGGCAAGCCGTGGGTATGGCGCGCGCGGTTTTGGGGGCATGAGCCACAGTTCGATATCGCGATGCTTCAGCGGGGTTACCACATCGTCTACTGCTCCGTCGGCAATCTGTTCGGGAATCCCGCGGCGATGAAACGCTGGGACGCGTTTTATGATTATCTGCGCTTTGAGCATCTCTTTTCCGATAAGGCGATACTGGAAGGAATGTCGCGCGGCGGTTTGATCATTTATAACTGGGCAGCGGCGAATCCAGATAAAGTGCAGGCGATCTATGGCGATGCGCCAGTGATGGATTTTAAAAGCTGGCCGGGTGGCAAAGGCAAGGGGAAGGGCTCGGCGAAGGACTGGCGGGTCTGCCAGAAAGCATACGGTTTCACGGAAGCGCAAGCGTTGGCTTATACAGGTAACCCGATCGACAATTTGGCGCTGATGGCGAAGGCTAAGATTCCGATACTTCACGTAGTGGGGGATGCCGATGACGTCGTGCCAGTGGCAGAAAACACTGCGATTGCGCAAGCACGCTACCAGGAAATGGGTGGTGTGTTCGAAGTCATCCATAAGCCAGGCGTCGGGCATCATCCGCACTCGCTGAAAGATCCGCAGCCGATCGTTGATTTCATGCTGAAGCTCGACAAAGGGCAGGGCGCGTTGTCGGCTGAAGAGTTAGTGGGCGATCAGAATTTCACCCTGCGCGGCGACTATCGCAACAGCCGTATTCAATTTGAGAACAACAAGCGCGGGCATGTCGCCTTCATCGGCGGTTCGATCACCGAGATGAACGGCTATCGTCCGATTGTTTGCGAGATGCTGCGTAACCGTTTTCCGGATACAAAATTCAACTTCACGCAGGCTGGCATCAGCTCGACCTGTTCCGATACGGGTGCATTCCGCTTGCAACGCGACGTTCTGAGCAAAGGGCCACTGGATCTGTTGTTTGTGGAGTTCGCCGTGAATGATGATCAGGATGGCGATCAGGGCTACAACGATGCCTTGCGCGGAATGGAGGGCATCATCGCTCAGGCACGCAGGCACAACCCAAACGTTGATATCGTGATGACCTTTTTTGCGAATGAAAATATCCTGAGTCAGTCACAACGAGGACAGATGACCCCGTCGGTGAAGGCGCACAGTCAAGTGGCGGATCATTACGGTGTGTCAGTCAACCACCTCGCTCAGGAATTGGCGGATCAAATTGCTGCCGGCAAGACCGACTGGAAAACCTACGGCGGGGTGCACCCGAAAAAATACGGCAACACGATGTGCGCAACGATGATTGCCAACGCGCTGCTCAAGGAGTGGGCCAAGCCCTTGTCGGCCGATGCCGAACCGCGCGCGTATCCGATCAAAGAACCGTTTGATGAGAAGAGTTATATTCGCGGCCGTTTTTTGCCGTTTGCGGATGTGACAACCGACGCGAGCTGGCAGGTGAGCGTTCCAGACTGGAAGCATGAAAACAAAGGAGCGGTGCGTAAGCCGTTTTTAAAAATTCCGATGATTTACAGCAGCAAGGCACATGCAACGTTGACGATCAAATTCACTGGAACAGCGATTGGTGCCTATATGCTGGCCGGGCCAGATGCGGGCATCATCCGCTGCACGGTCGACGGCGAACAGACGAAAGAAATCGATACGCTCTGCAAATTCAGCGGGTTTAACTATCCCGTCACGATCATGTTTTTTAATGAGTTGGAGCAGGGGGATCACACGCTCGATCTGGAAATTCTAGAAAACCGCTCTGGCCGTATGCAGGCTGGTGGCACCGCCCTGCGAGTGATCGGTTTTACGGCGAATTAGGGGCTTCTGGTCAGTGGCACTGGCGTGGGCTGAAATCACCGGAAAAGACACTGTCACGGTATCTCATACCGATGTGCCAAGCCCAAGTGTGGTCGGTTATGCGTGGTTGATGAATGCGAGATCGGCGAACCTATACAACGGAGAGGGGCTGCCTGCATCGATTTTCACCAGGTAGACTGAGATTCCATTTGTGGCCGACGCAGCCGCTCTTTTGCAAGCGAAACCTGTCGCCGAGGACTGAAAAAGCACCAAACTCAAATCCGAGCGAAGCGACATCTCTCATATACAGATCAGCAAGTTAAACCTAATTCGTTTACGCTGAATTTTCGCCCAATAAAGTTTCATTCTTGGATTAAACCGATAATACAGCTTAGTCACGTAAACGCGTGATACCTTATTTTATCTGAATCATGTATAATGTTTTTTGTGAGACACGGTTCTAGAATTTGACGGAACCCAGTTAGACGGAGAAAACAGCAATGAAAATCAAAAATAAATTATTACAGAGCACCCTCCGCTTGGTGCTTCCCGCAGTCATGTGTCTCAGCTTGGCTGCCCCCTTTATGGCTGTCGCTAAGCCCGTCTCGAAACCGAACATCCTCTACATCATGCTGGATGATCTCGGCAAAGAATGGGTGGGCTGCTACGGAGCCGAAGACATCAAGACACCAAATATTGATGCCCTGGCAGCTGGCGGCATGATCTTTAATAACGCCTACTCCATGCCCTCATGCACGCCTTCGCGCACCGCCGTCCTGACTGGTAAATACCCGTGGCGCACCGGCTGGACAAGTCACTGGGACGTACCACGCTGGGGAGTGGCCTACTTTGATTGGAAGAAAAAGGAAAACACCACCTTTGCCACCCTCATGAAAGCAAATGGTTACTCCACCTGTGCCGTCGGTAAGTGGCAGATCAATGACTTTCGGGTCGAACCTCACGTCCTAAAGAAGCACGGATTCGATGACTGGGCACTGTGGACCGGCTGCGAGACCGGTAACGACAAAGTAAGTAAGAGCCGCGATTACAACCCTTACATCAACACGCCAGCAGAGGGCAGCAAGACATACAAAGGTAAGTTTCTGGCTGATGTAAGCACCGACTATCTCATCAACTACATGCGTCAGCACAAGGACGAACCCATGTGCCTCTATTACCCGATGCCACTGCCGCATCCTCCACTGGTTGCCACCCCGGATGAGCCTAACGTGAAGTCCCGAATCGATAAGCACAAGGCCATGGTGCGCTACGTCGACAAGTGTCTTGGTAAGATCGTCAACACCCTTGACGAGCTAGGAATACGTGATCGCACCATCATCATCTTCTCAACGGATAACGGCACGATCCCTGGTATTACGGGCACTGTGAATGGGCTCCCTGTCCGAGGCGAAAAGGGGCAAAAGACTGAGCGAGGCGTTTGCGCCCCCTTCATTGTCAATGGTCCAGGACTCGTTCCCGCTGGGGTCGTAACCGATGCGCTTACGGATTTCTCAGACTTGCTTCCTACCTTCGTAGAACTTGGAGGCGGCGTTCTTCCTGAGGGCCTTATTATCGACGGGAAATCGATTGCTCCCTTGATTTTGGGCAAAGCGCAGGACTCGGATCGCGAGTGGATCCTGTCAATGGGCGAGAGCGCCGGTCAGATCACTGAGGACGGAGTGCGCAACAAAGATGCTTTTGGCAAGCGCGTCATCCGTGACAAGTACTACAAGGTCTGGGTAACCAATAAAAAGAAGATCAACCGCCTGCACGACCTCCACGCAGACCCTCAGGAGAAAACGAATCTAGTAAAGAGCCGCCAACCCGCCCACCAGAAGGCACTCGCGAAGTTCCAAAAAATAGTCGACAGTCTGCCTGACCAAGACGCTCACCGCGCATACGAGCCACGGGCAATGAATGCGTGGGACATGCAGTTGTCGGTGAAGAAGGGTCAGTAGACCGAACCCAGTCATCGCTCAATCGCGTGACTAGACAGCAAGCGGATGAGCGTGTATCCTTCACGGAAAATGAGAACTATGAGCGTATTTTACAGCATTGCCATTTTATTACTGAGTGCTTCGTCTTACGCAGGAGGCCCAATCGTCGTGGCGCATCGAGGCGCCTCTCAGGACGCGCCACAGAATACCATACCTGCTTTTAAGCTGGCGTGGGGGCAAGGAGCCGATGCGATCGAAGGGGACTTTCAGCTGACCAAAGACGGTCATGTCGTATGTATCCATGATAAGGATACAAATAAGGTCGCGAATGCGAATTTAGTCGTCAGTGACTCCACCTTAGCTGAACTACGGCAGGTGGATGTTGGCGTGCGCAAGCGCAAGGCATTTGAGGGCACCCGTATTCCTACGATTGCAGAAGTGTTTGCGACCATTCCAAAACAGAAGAAGATTTATATCGAGGTGAAGTGCGGCCCTGAAATCATTCCTGCATTGCAGAGAGAGATCGATCACTCAGGACTGACGAATGATCAGGTGGTCGTGATCTCTTTCAATCAAGCAGTGATTCGAGAATTCAAAGCGAAGGCGCCGCAGCAGCAGGCGTTTTGGTTGTGCTCATTTCGAAAAAATGAAGCAGGCGTCATGGGGCCACCGCTGCAGCAAGTGTTGACTACATTGAAGCGGATTCAAGCTGACGGCCTCTCCTCAAACATGGACGTGCCGCACGCAGTGATCGAGGCAGTCCAACAGCAGGGCTATGAATGGCATGTCTGGACCATCAATGACCTCGAGAAAGCGAGGCGAATGACTGCCCTGGGGGCGAAATCGATTACGACGGATGTGCCTAGCCTCCTGAAGACGTATTTTCTCGACCGCCCTTCGACTCGCATGAATTCAAAAAAGGAAGAAAGACTGCGATGAATCGCTGACAATTCATCAAAATAGCTGGTGCGGGTGCAGCTGTCGGTGCATCCGGCTCTTTCGCCTTGGGCAACTCCACGCAGACAGTCCCCACGTATCTCCAAGGCTATGAGGCACTCTACGCCAAGGATCCTCGTCAATCCGCATTGACTTGGTTTGAAGAAGCGAAATTCGGCCTCTTTATTCACTACGGCTTGTATAGTCTGTTGGAAGGGCACTACCAAGGCAAACACTCCAGACCGGCCGAATGGGTGTTGAGGATCTGCAAGGTTCCGCTCGCGCACTACGAGCAACTCGCGAACCGCTTCACGGCAGAGAAGTTCGACGCCGATTTCATCACCGACATGGCACTCGATGCCGGTATGAAATACATCAACATCACCACCGGCCACCACGACAGTTTTTGCCTCTGGGATACGAAGACCACTGATTTTAAATCCACCAACACACCGGCCAAATGCGATCTGGTCGCGGAGCTAGCGGAGCAGTGCCAGCAGAAGGGCTTGGGGCTCTGTCTTTACTATTCCCACGGCCGCGACTGGCGCCACCCGCATGGCCCCGAAAGTCTGTTCCCCGCAGCGGAAGTGGATTACCAGAAGTATAACGACTACATGAGTGCTCAAGTGACGGAGCTGCTCACAAACTATGGTCCGATCGCCGCCATCTGGCTCGATGGCCTGGTGGCGCTTGGAACACACAGAAGGCAGCCGGGGGACGGGACGTTCTCAACACACAGGCGCTGTATGATCAGATTCGACGCCTTCAGCCCCAGGTGCTGATCTCTTACAAGCAAGGCTATCTGGGCACGGAGGATTTTATGGCACCAGAGCATCATTTTAAAGCAACGTCCGAGAAGCCGCTGGAGCTGTGCAATACGCTGCAGGGCCATTCATGGGGTTACGATCGCGCCGATGAAGGTCGTCATCGCAACCCGAATCAAGTGATTACCATGCTGAAAAAAGCCAAAGCGATGCCGGCAAACCTGCTGCTGAACACAGTGCCGCTGCCGGATGGCTCGGTTCACCCAGATGATATCAAAACGTTGAAGGACGTCGGACGACGGTTACGCGGATAACCATTTCTGAAAAAAAGAATAGTCCTAGCGTCAGGCTTTAAGAAGTCCTTAAGAATATGCTTTTCAAGGAGACGTCACACTCGGGGCATTACGCGATCACGTTATAGACGAAAATAGGGAGGGCGGAAAATGGCGCGTCTCGGGCCATGGGCGCGGGCTCCTTCTTTCTCTCAAATCCATTTTTTGTAATTACCTCGTTGATCATATGGTAGTGGGCTCCCGGAAATTCAATCCGACTCTTCCGTGGCATCACTTTAGGAGATCCATCAGCCAAGCAGTTTCGATTTATATTGTGTGCTGGCCATCACGCGATCACGTGATAGGCGGGATGGGTTGTTTGTGTTACTTTAGGGCACATATAAATTTATTGAGCGGGAGCACGAAATAGGTTCTGAAACTTGGTGGATCCGCGACAACACAGAGTGAAATTATGAAAAAACAATTAATGATAGGGGCTATAGTTTCTTTAAGTATCGGAAGTGCCTTTGCGGCTGACCGCGTGGCGGACAACGGCTTCGGCATTGTGCCGATGCCGTATGAGGCGAAGGCAAAAGCGGGCGAATCATTCGTCATCAACAAAGAGACTGTCATTGTCGCACGCGCCGCCGAAACCAAACAGTGCGCGGCCTATTTACAGCAGCGGATCCGAACCAGCGGTGGACTGACCCTCCCTAAAAGAGGGACTGTCAGCGGCAAGGCGATTGTTTTGACCGTGTCGGATGACGCCGTTGCATTTAGTGAAAACGATGCTTATCGCCTCGAAAGCAGCGCCGACCAAATCACGATTGCCGCGAAGACTGAACGCGGTCTGTTCTATGGTGTGCAGTCGCTGCTTCAGCTGCTGCCGCCCGCCGTGTACGGTGATAAGGTCCAAGCAGGACTTGAACTGAAGGTGCCTGCAGTCAGCATCAATGACAAGCCATCTATTGATCGCATGCGCGGTCTGCACGTGGATATTTCCCGCCATTTCCGCACCAAAGAAGAGCTGTTCAAGATCATCGACAGCATGGCGATGCACAAGCTTAACACGATGCATCTGCATGCGACCGATCAACAGGGCTGGCGCATTGAGATCAAGGCCTATCCCAAGCTCACAACCATTGGTGCCATTGGTAACAAAACCGACGCCGAGGCGCCCGCGACTTTCCTCACCCAAGAAGAGGTCAAAGAGATCGTCGCCTATGGCAACAGTCGCTACATCTCGATTTTTCCTGAGATTGATATGCCTGGTCACATGGGCGCGGCCATCCGAGCCTATCCTGAATTAAACCACCCGAAGGACGTGAACGATAAAAAGTATGCGCTTCGTAGCGATGCCATGGCGCGCGACTTCTGTAAAACAGTCCTGACTGAGATCAACGACCTGTTTGACTCCGATTACATTCACATTGGTTTCGATGAAGTGAATTACGGAGCGAAAGCGGAACTCTACACGGATGCCGATCTACTCGACTTTGCCACAGACATCACCACCTTCGTTAAAGAGGACCTAAAGAAAACGCCGATAGTCTGGGACGATATTTTTATGCATGAATTCCATGACAAGGATACCGTGGTGCAGTGGTGGCGCTACGGTAAGAACTACTGGTGGAAGCGGATGAAGCACACGGTTGACGAAGCACTAAACATACATCGGCAGCCGTTCATTCTTTCCCCGGCTTACTGGACTTACTTCGATATGAAGAATCTAAGGGGCGGATGGGCCAAACCACTTTCAGCAGCGGAAGTTTACAACTGGGATCCTTTTGGCGATATGCTCGGCAAGACGGAACACACGCGCGGGTTAGCGGTCGGTGCGATTGCCTGCACCTGGAGTGAAAAAATCCCGACGATGAAGGTGTTCGGCGACCGCACCTATCCGCGTCTGGCGAGCTTTTCCGAGCGCATCTGGCGCGGTGGCAAAGAAGAAGCCCCAAGCATTCTGAGTTGGCCGGACTACCGCGACCAAGTGCTCATTCCTTTCCAACTGAAGCGCTACGATGCGCTCGGCCTACATTATTGGAGTAAGGACAAGCCCGAACTGCTGCTGGATCTGCCAGACGCTCGCAAGCAGCTTTAGTAAATATTCAGAACCTCAGACGACTGAGCGACAGCCAGCACGACGGACGTTTGCTAAAGCATCCCCAAGGGCATGACACTGCACGCCAGGAAATTCCTAGTAATGACAAATTCGAAGAAACCTAATCCGCGCCGTCAAAACGGTCTTTTCAGAGGTGCCCTAAAACTGACTTTCATAGGCACTGTATCACTTGCTGGTCTTTTGGGATCCACCTATGCAGATGAAGGCAAGTCGCAAGCGGACAGCCTCACGCCTTACACCCAGGCTTCCGAGGTCCCGCAAACGGCGCTTGAGCTCTGGAAAGACTACGACCCGCGCAAGGAAGCTCTCGAGGTCAAGATTCACCAAGAATGGAAGCAGGATGGCGTGGTCTCGCGACTCATCAGTTTTAAGGTGGGCACCTTCAAAGGCAGCGATTCCCCTCACTGACGCCAAGACCAAACGGAAAATCAATCTCGCCACCCCGGGAGGGGCTAAGGTTCTCAAACGCATTGAACTCGTGGAAGGCAACCAATAGGATCTCAAATAGAAAAAATGAAACGTATCACCCAAAGAAATTAGGATGCCCATCATTCTGCCACCACTCTCTCGTCGTCAATTCATCAAGGGCTCGCTTGCTCTTGGCGGATCCGCTCTGCTGAACGCTCGTGCGTTGGCAGGCATCGCGGGGCGCGAAGCTGTTGAGTTGGACCCCAGTCGAGTGGCTTTGCTTGCGGATACACATATCAGTGGCGATCCCAAATTTTCCTACCCAGGGACGAAGTGGCCTGGTTCGCCTGTTAAGGAGGGCGACCATGAGTTGGTGAACATGGCGGATTGCCTTGCTCAGACGGTCAAGCGGGTGCTCGCACTCAATCCTCGGCCGGCGCACTTGATCGTCAACGGCGACTGCGCGCTCAGTAATGGTAAAGCAGCCGAATACAAAGAGTT
>JAQXBA010000035.1 GCA_029252625.1 Opitutia bacterium
TACATTCCGTTTCAGGTTGGGGATACCCTAGTCGTGATGAATGGCGACAATAACGAGATTGTCGGTGAATGCCGCATTGTTGCGATCGATGAGACTGCGGTCAAAACTGCAGATCGCGATTCTGCCATCTATGACACGCAGTTTACCGGCAATGCGCCCGTTGTGCGCTTGCGCTTGGATGCACCGATTGAGGGCATGCAGGTGGGGCAGGTCGCGTTTGACCGGCAGACGTCGAATCCACGTAATATCATCCGTGGTTGCAGTATGGATCGTTCGTCGCGTTTTCAGGCCAATGTCGACTTGGAGAACTGTCGAATCGAAGCCTTTACCTGGTTGTATGGTGATCCGCTCGAAGGTCCCGGTCCAGAAACGGTCTCGATCCGAAATTGTGAAGTGCGCGCCAAAATGAATTTTAGCGGTTGGGGCGGCAGTCAGGTGCCCAACGACTATAAACCACGGGCCGACTCTGCGATGTTGAAACAAGTCACACTGCAGGGCAACGAGTTCTGGGGGCCGGTCACGATCAAGAAGGCACTGCAGGTGGATCTCTCGGGCAATCGATTCCCATCTAAAGCAGGCAAGCAGTTGAAGGTGCAGACCTCGGCAAACGTGCGGGGATTGTGATGCCGTCTTTGATTCGCTACTTTCCTAGTTGAAATTCGTGCACTAAAAGTTGTGACTATTTTTTAACAAGAAAGCATTATTTTGAAAAAAACAAAACCTGTTCTGTTCGCGATTGCCTGCCTTTTAATTGTTGGACTGGTTGCTGTGTTTCTAAATCAGGAGCCTTCCTCGACTCAGGTGCATGAAACTCCGGCACTTTCAGTTGCGCCACAGCCAGAGCCCGCCCCGGCATCGGAAGTCATGGAGCCGGAGGCGACCCTGACAGATGCATCGCTGTGGGAGTCGGACGCGCCGGAAAATGTCCCCGTTGTTGCGACTTTGCTGGAGCAGGATGCACTGGTGCAACTACTGCCGGCATGGATGCATGAGGAAGGCGTGGATTTTTATTTTGAAAAGACAGAGGTGATGGGAGAGACGGTGACTCGGTGTCGTGGTCGCTATTTATGGGATGACGGGGCGCGCATGGAGTATGAGCTGACGGATATCGGCGCGACTCCGAATCCGGATTTGATTAAAGGGCTCGGTTTTAATTTCGATCAGGAGAACACAGAGTCCGAGTCCGGCTATACCAGTGCTTACGAACTGGAGGCGGGCGTGTTGCTCAACCATGAATACGACGAAACTGCGGGCGAGGGTAGTTTACAGGTGCTGGTGGATGGTCGCTTCTTATTGGAAGTGCAGCTGGAAGGCTTCGAAGCGGAAGCGTTTGAAGATGTGCTCGAAAACCATCTACCTCTCGATGAATTATTGCGATTGTTGTAGCGTGCCGCTTTAGCAAACGTTCATTGCTCCTGAGCCAATATGATGCACGTTTGCTAAAGCTGCACGCTACGAGGTTCTATCAGCAGCGACTCACGTTTACGGCTTTCCGGTCGCTTCGATGGACTTGTAGCTGATGACCTGTGGGAAGCCGGGGTATTGGACATCACCATACACGGGCCAGGCTTCGACGGTCATTACTTCGTCCTGCTGGTTGAAGCGCATCATGCCGAAGCCATCACCTTTGTTGGTGCGGTAGTGATGTGTGGCACCCTTGGCGGCTTCCTCTTGTGTCACCGATAAACGGATACGTGTCATGTTGGTTTGCAGGTCGATTTTTTCGGGATTGGCGACTGCCAACATCGTGAACGGGTTGCCAAAGAAGTCGCGGAATCCGCCGACGTAGCTAATGTCGGACTCTGGCTGTGTGAGTTCGCGTAGGCCTGCATTGGGCCAGAACCAGCGCCAGAAGACATTGCCGCCCGGAGGTGCGCAAAATTGATACGGGCCGTTGGCATATTCAGTCGC
>JAQXBA010000041.1 GCA_029252625.1 Opitutia bacterium
GCAGCCGGGCTCGAAATTCCCAATGCGGATGACCTCGACGGCATCAGCTTTTGGCCGCAGGTACTTGACAATACTGCTGCTGCACACAGAGAAAACATCTTTACTTGGTACAATGCGAATAAGCCAATGACGAACACCGAAAAACTGATTCAGTTTGCCCAAGAAATCGGCTTCAAACGTTACGCGCCAGATGAAAATGACCCTCCCAATTTCCCGCAGGGCCGTTTCTTCGACTTACGCACCGACCCGCTCGAGCTTGCCGATGCAGACGATAATACTGTGGATACCGGATTAGGTATTTTGCTGCGCTCAGGCTTAGACACCTCAATACTCACTGCGGAACAACAAGCCGCCTATGACCGCTTGGGCATAGTGCTGGCTAACAATGCAGAGGTAGCCGCTACCGACCTCGCCATAGAGAGTACATTCGCCACAGTCAGGTATGCCACTCAGTTTGAAGGGTCTGAAGGTTTTCAGAACGGCGGAATCAACAATTCGGCCAACTTCACTGAAACCTCAACAGGAGGCTTGTACCTACCTGGTGGACAAGCGCCAGTCTACGGAACACTCAAACGATCACCGACCGCGGGCAGCAGTCGCGCTTTTTACAACACCGGTGCGGGGGCAAGCTTTGGCGTCGGCGCAACATGGAACACCACTTTGGATTTTACATTCGAAGGCTTACCAAACACCGCACCAGGTACGACGACTCTGCTCGTCGCCAACGGGTTCTCCAGCTCAAATACCGCGAACGCAAATGTCATGTATGCGGGCATACAAAAAGGTGGCGGACAAATTGCACAATACCAATTCTTCATAAGCGGCGGTGGCTTTTTACAGCAGAATATTCCCTATGCAGCTATCGGCGATGATACTTTGGATAGCAACGATTTAAGCGACACTCTGCGAATAGAGCTATCTCTGACCAAGTCAGCAATCGCAGGCCAGTTTGATGCAGTCGCAACACTGACTAATCTAGATAACAATACAATTGTCGCTACGATTTCGGAAAGCTTAAATAGAACAGATGCCTATTCGCCTGCTAAAAATCTGTATGGCTACATCAATTCAGGAGTCGTCCAGGAAGCTGGCAATTTCGACTTGCTGAACATTGACTCGTTTACTTATACGGCGACCCCTGAACCAAGTGATCAATCAATGTCATCCGGTAAAGTGCGCACCAACGACTCAGTTCAACTACAGGCGCAAGTCAGTCCCGCAAATGCGACCATGCGTAATGTGGTATGGCAATCCAGTGACACCACCGTTGCGACCGTTGACAAATTTGGAATTGCCACAGCACTGCAACCTGGAGTGGCCACCATTTCCCTCTACTCTTGGGAAGACACACGCCCACTCGCCTCGGGTTCGAGTGCGACTTTAGATACGACAGGTATCAGCGAACAAGTGACCATTGTGGTCAACCCACCACTGATTCATACCGACGACGATAGCGACGGTATCGAAGACAGCTGGGAAAACGCATACTTCTTGGATCTAAGCACTGTCGATGCAAGCAGTGACATTGATAATGACGGCAACACAGACGCTGCAGAGTTTCAAGCTGGCACCGATCCGACCGACCCTAGCTCAAGCTTCCGCATCAACATACAAGATGTATCGACTGACTTTGATCTGTCTTGGCCATCTGCTTCTGGCAGAACTTATAGCATACGCAAAACTA
Source organism: Opitutia bacterium (assembly GCA_029252625.1). GTDB lineage: Bacteria > Verrucomicrobiota > Verrucomicrobiia > Opitutales > Coraliomargaritaceae > Lentimonas. The sequence goes on from JAQXBA010000041.1 coordinate 1,685, forward strand.
GCGACTTAGGACAGCCTTGGACAGTAGTCGAGGACACTATAGCCGCGACGCCTCCGACCAACTCTCGTTCGTTCACACCCGCTACTAGTGCCGCCTTCTATCAAATTACAATCGATTAGCGCAGCTAAGAGCGGCAGCCATTCACAGCATTCAATGACCATCACCACACGACTCTTAACGCGTACACTCTGGGCTGCGCTTGCCATGCGAATGGCAATGTTGTCATTGCACGGCGCTGACAGGCCCAACGTGGTGTTTATTCTAATCGATGACATCTCGCACTACGGGGTGTCCGCTTACGGTGCCAAACAGCTAAATTCCACAGAGGGGCTGTTTAAAAGTGTCGCAGTGGCCACCCCTGAAATCGATCGGCTGGCCGATGAAGGTGTTTTGGCTGGCAACGCATTTGCTTACGCGGTTTGCGAGCCGACTCGCGTGGCGCTGATGACGGGCATGAACAATCAACGCAATTTCGTGCAAGCGAAAGCCTTACATGCATCGCACATCACTTTTGGAGACCTGTTCAAGCAAGCAGGCTACACCACTGGCATTGCGGGTAAATGGAAGCAATCCAGAGGCACCTCAACAATACCAGGGGAGGCCTATGTGGATCAATTCGGTTGGGACGAAATTCACTGTTTCGACTTACTTTATGAAGGCCCTCGCCACATCGATCCTAACTTTGTGATTAATGGGAAAATAAATTGGTACAAAGGCTTGAGCCCAGAAACAAACCGACGCTACTACGGCCCTGAACGAGTCAATCGCTTTGCGCTCGATTTCATTGAAGCCCACCAAGACGAGCCCTTCTTTCTGTATTATTCGATGCTGCTGGTGCACGATGAGCATACCCCCACGCCAGACACACAGCCGAATGAGCATTATGACAATTTTGAAGTCATGACACATACGGGTGTCAAAGCAGACAATTCCTTTGGCGCGTTTAAAGGCGATGATCGCAGATTCTACCCCGACATGGTTGCCTACATGGATAAAATGATTGGCACGGTGACTGCTCAATTGGATCGGCTCGGACTCAGAGAAAAGACACTCATCATAGTCATGGGTGACAACGGCAGCAAAGCAGCGTTCTCCTATACTCTTGAGGATGGCTCTGAGTTCATCGGCGCGAAAGGCCAATGTAAAGTTAACGGCCTTCAAGTACCACTGGTACTTTCTTATCCTGGCAGCATTGCCGCTGGTACGAGTTACAACGGCTTAATCAATTTAACCGATCTACTCCCAACGCTTTGCGAGGCTACTGGCATTGACATCCCGAATAACGAGAATCTAGACGGCATTAGCTTTTGGCCGCAACTAACTGGGAGACAAACCAAAGCCCATCGCGACCATCTGTTTACTTGGTACAATGCCAATCGAGCGATGACAGATCAATCAAAGCGTATCACCTATGCACAAGAACTCGGCTTTAAGCGATATGGTCCAGATGCCAACTATCCAGAGGGCAGATTCTTTGATCTGCGCACTGATCCCTTCGAACGCGCAGGCGCGCGCAAAGTAAAATTTGATTGGAATAATTGGCACCACTCTGGCCTAGATATTTCAAGCCTGACCGAGGCGCAACGCGCCGCCTATAAGCGACTGGGTGCAGTGCTCGTAAAGAATGCCTACCGGCCCGTGAGCGCAGTTAAAATCATGACTCCAACGACTCGCTTAAAAGTAAACGAATCGATCGCTTTGCAAAAGCTGATCGCCCCTAAAGACGCAACGATGCGCAGCGTCATTTGGGAATCCGGCGATCCCGCGATCGCCGTGGTCGATAAATTCGGCAGCGTGACTGCGAGGCAACCTGGAGAGGTGACTATTTCACTGTACTCATGGGATGACGAACGCCCCGTGGCCGACGGCAAAAAAGCGGCCCTCTCAAAGACTGGGCTATCCGACCAAATCAACCTGAGAGTCACTCGATAGTCGCCTGATGAAAATGCAATCCCACTATCCTCACTTTCGCTCGTTTCGAATGCAGTATCGAATGCTACGCTTCATCACTTGCTTTCTCTGCTCGATTGCCTCTCTTCATGCGACCGACCTAGCAACAGAAAGACGTCTACATAAAAACTTCTGGAATAATGTCATCAAAGACTACGAGCTTGAAACAAAAACCCAGGCCAACTCGCGAAATCGCGTGCTCACAGAGCTACGCATTTTTGAGGGCAAACGCGTCATTGACGGCACGACAAACTTGACGATTGCAAAAGCACTGGCGCCCTATGTAAGAAATTTTTCACACCTAGAGTTCGAAGGAGAGAATCTCGATCAAATTAAATCTTTCGCCTACCAAGTGGCGGGGGGTACTGTTTATACCAACCCACAGATACAAACGCAGCGACTGATTCAAATACCCGCCTCGCTGTTTGCGGATTGGGTCGCTGAAACACAGACAGTTATCCTCGAAGGATCGGCTGTGATCACTGGACTACGACTTATTTCACTCGAAGGACTTTCATCCACTTTTGACGAAAGCTTATTTAATATAACAGACAGTTCCGAACCACCGATGGACGCGGTAATCCATGTCGATCCAAGCCGCACCCTCTCGATTGAAGGCGTCTTTGAATTACCGACTGATCGCTTTTTCAGGCTCTACATCAATCCCAGCTCCGACCTCTCTGGGATGGAAGCTGATTTTGCCGCAAAGGGCTTTTATCCTGGGCGCCAAATGCTGAAGCTCGCCCACGAACTCGAGACGCGGCACGGCGCATATACTGAGCCACTCTTACAAGAGGACCCTGATCGAGCAGGCTATGCGGATCTTTCGATTTTCAAGCAAAGAACCTTCGATCAATTCTGGATGACTGATCCAGAACTAAAGTTTGCGCAATGCTTCAACATCTGGCCGAGCTTTATGGACGCCAAAATCTCTGGCCAGAAAAATACGCTCGGCACGCCAGCGATTGACGCATTTGACGCCGCGGCCGAATTGGCGGCTGCCTATGTTGCCGATGAGATCGAGGATAGCGGACGCACCGCGACCTACTGGGAAGTCAAAAATGAATCTGACATACAGCACGAATGGACTTACCATCTACAGCCCCAATTCGACAGCTGGGGGCTGCTCAGCGATTTTCACAATCGCGTCGCTCGTGCACTGAAAGAAGTCGACCCAACGATCCAAGTGGGTGGGCCCGCCTCGGCTTGGCCACGCATGGAAATGGGCCGGCCAGCATTCTCAGTTTGGGAAAATCACAAGCAATTTATGGATTTAACCCGAGCAGACTTAGATTTCTACTCGCATCATTTTTACGATCGAGGCGTTCGTTCTAGCTACACTGCTCGCACTGAAGGCTATGATGATTGGCTGCAGGGACGTCTCGACTGCATCCTAGATCTGCTCTGCGCAGAAATGCATAACTCGGGAAACGTTAAGCCGCTCTTGATCACAGAATACGGCACGCTACTCGGTGGCACTCGAGAAATCGACTATTGGTTGCGCGTCTCAAACTACAGCAGCTTCATGCTTCAATTTATGGAGCGACCCGCCGACTTTTCGCTGACGGTCCCCTTCCTGTTGGGCTACATGCACTGGGAACCTGATTCAGGATTCGCACTGGTTAACCGTAATACGCTGGGCGACTTCGAATTAAGCAAGAATGCCTACTTCATGGATCTGTGGGAAGGCGTCGGTGGCGAATATCTTTGTTTGGACCCCATACACCCTCGGGTTCATAGCTTAGCCTGGAAAAAGGGGCAGCAAATATTCATCGCGGTAAATAACCAATCTGGCAGATCCTTACAGCTACGCCCTGAAATGATCCTGCCACGTAACAACCAGATTCAATCCATTCGCTACCGACTGCCCACTTATCAAAATGGCCGCTTTCAATTGCGACGTGGTGCCTTAGAGATCGGCGATAGCCTAAGAATCGGCAACGCTGAAACCGCAATCATCATTGTAGAAACTGAAGTCCCGACAGCAACAAGCGAACAAATCCTCGAAACGGCCTACTACGGTCAACAAACTATCCTCCCCTTACGGGAGCGCACCACCGTCACAATTGAAACTCCAAGTCAAAATATCGCCAGACTCCACTCCCTTACGCTGCGCTTAGGCCTAGAAGATAAAAATGGCCCGTCTGGCACCTTACGCGGCCGATTTAACGGACATCCGTTCACAGTTGATCTGGATGCCAATGCATCGATTGAAAATTTCTTCGAATACGTCGATGTGACGATTCCGGTTAATCAGTTGCAGGATATAAATGTAATTACTTTATCCCTAAAAAATGACTCCACCATCTTATCACACGCCAAACTAACGATTCGCGCTATCGCAGCTGATTGAAACTGCTTAAGGCGCTGTTAATTAGTTATTTACAAACTCTATCACACAATCCACCCCCATAAACATATGAAATTATATCCCTACTCCCTAACTTTTGCTGCTTTGGTAACTGCGGCCACAGTCAGCTATGCTGCCACTGCATTTAGTACTGCCTTCGATCGCTCCGAAGGCTACATCGCGAGCGCACTTGATCAGTCTGAACAGACCAGCGCCGCCTATTTTAATGAGGCGCCGTTTGCTGGAGGATTCTATTTCCCAGCGGGGGGAAACCCAGACTTCGGCACTCTGCGGCGCGCCCCCAACGCGACCGGGGCAAGTGCCTATTACAAAATCGGCGCTGGTTCGGCGTTGACCGCCGGAGCGACTTACTCAGTCACCCTAGACTTCACTTTCGAAGGTTTACACGAAGGCATCCCAAGCGCCGATGCTTTCATGGGCTCAGTCGGATTCTCCACCGCATCGAAATCCAACGCGCATACAATCTATGTTGGCATCAAAAGAAATGCCTCAGGCTATAATTCAGCTGCTGGTATCTATCAATTCTTTGTATCGGGCGGCGGCTATGCTGAAGCCGTGGGCGGTGTTAGCTACGCTGCGCTTGGAGACGATCGTCTAGACGACAATGATCTCACTGACAATTTACGCATAGTCCTAAGTCTCACCAAATCAGCGACTTCAGGTCAATTCGAAGCCGTGGCGCAATTAATCAATCTGGATACGAGCACTACGGTGGCCACCATAACCACCAATTTGACTGAATCGACCGTCTATCAATCGGACCTGTTCGGCTACTTTAGATCGGGCAGCGTCAAAGAGGAGGATAATTTCGACCTCTTCAACGTAAATGCCTTCAGCTATAACGTTGGAGCGACCACACCCTAGCAAAGTCTGTACTTAATCGGCCCGCTTAATGCTGATTTTAACATGTTAAAAAATAATTTAAAAATACTTGACCACCGGGTAAAACCACTTACGTTACACGTAAATAGATTATTTTTAAGCCCTTCTAGGCAAGTAACTTTACACGTAACAAGCCAACTTTTAATAAAAATCCCCACCTACCAAAATCATGAAGAAAGCAACAATTCTCGCCGCAGTTCTATCTACGTTATTTGCTACTTTAATCAGCCTAGGGCAAAATACGACATCTGAGTCCTTTAGTTTCACAACGGCTGAGGGCTTCGCAAGTGGCGCCAGCAACCTTAATGGACAAAATGGCTGGGTGGCACCTGCAGGTAGTGTGTTAGTCAATACAGACGCTGGTAAGGAATTTGTATTTTCTGCTGGGGGACAAAGTAGCTACTGGGGAGGAGGTACATTTGATCCTACAGCGGGAACAATGAACTTCACTACAGATTTTAAGTTCAACGCCGCTCCTACTACGAATAGTGATGTATTCAACGTAATCAGACTTGGAGCAGAGACAACCGGCGGGGACATCGCGCGCGTTTATTTTCGCTACATTGCTGCAAGTGATAGTTATAGAATGCGTTACTCGTCAGGCAATGGGTTTGATCGAGATGTAGCTTCATCTGAACTTTTCTCTGCTAGCGTAATTGGTCAAACAGCAGGCTCCGACGCACAATCAAATGATCTTAGTCTCTCTTGGACATTAACAAGGGGCGCTACAAGAGACGCGTGGACTTCATCTCTATCTCTTTCAAATATCGGTGGTGCAGATGTAGATATAGGTTTTGGTGCTGCTACTATTTGGTCAGCAACCATTCAAGTATCTGCGGCATTCCACGCTGATACCGATATAGTTTGGGGCTTTCAAACGGCGAATATTTCTAACGCTAACGTTCTCGCTACGTCTGCATCTGTTGATGTGGTTCCGGAACCTTCGTCTTATGCATTAATAGCTGGTCTATTATTGTGCACATTTATAGGATTTAGACGCGTAAGAACCTAAGTTACGTTTTTGTTAGTTCTGATTTAATTTAAAGCCGTCAGCGTGTTCGCTGGCGGCTTTTTTTTAGTATTGCGGCGCGTTTGCACCAAAATTAGCCCCTGCTCGTCTTTCTTTCTATATTGTCAATCAGTCACACTCAATGGACCTCCCTAAAGCAAATACGACAGCGCAT
>JAQXBA010000044.1 GCA_029252625.1 Opitutia bacterium
CAGTTTTCCATGACGCGCGGAGATATCTGCTTTATTATCGGCTCTGCAAGCCGTTATTCACCACTATACCTCTACGCCCACTCAATACCCCAAATTTTAATGACTTAAAATGCGCATATGTAAGCCATGTGTAAGAAACGCCAAAGCGCTCGAACAAAAGGAAACAAAATAAAATCCTAAGAACTTCAAAAAAAGCTACTTACGTAAACTGGTGGAGCATAGGAGAGTCGAACTCCTGACCTCTTGCATGCCATGCAAGCGCTCTACCAACTGAGCTAATGCCCCCAAAGGGAAATTGGAAAAATGGATATACCTCGTTGTCCGTCAATAGAAAATAGTCATTCGGCGAAAAACACAAAGCAGCTCGAATACATCTAGATGCATCGCTTCGAGGTTTGCGCTCTGGGTGGCTTCGCGCCCATGGTCTATATATGCGACGCATTCGACTCTGGCAATGGCCCAATCTCCTCGCACTGGATGCCGCACTCATTGCAGTCATCTGGCAGGCAGCCTTTGCTGCCACACTTGGGCTTGAAGTCAGCGTGGCGGCCCACAATGTGCTGGGGCTATCCGTCTGGTTAACCTATATGGCGGATCGTCTATACGACGTTGCTAGGCGCCCACTCGAACAACTGCACTCGACTCGTCACCGCTTCGCGAAACAACACCGCAAGACGCTCTGGAGAATTTGGTGGTGCGTGCTAACTAGCAACATCGCACTCGCGTTCACAGGACTCTCGATACACGAACTCGTTAACGGTGCGGCACTCCTCGCATTCTGCTTACTTTACACCGCACTCAATCAGGCACTCTCGCGGAAGTTCTTTCCGAAAGAAATCTGCGTTGCGATCATCTTTGCCGGCGGCGTGGTCGTATTCCTACTTCCCAATGTCACTCTCTGGGTCCCGGCGAGCGCGTTGGCGCTGCTTTGCTTGATTAATTGCTTAATGATCGGAGCCAAGGAGCAACAGGTTGATGCGACCTTGCAAGTGCGCTCACTGTCTCGACTGCCCACTCTATTTATCATCGCTCTCGAGATCAGCTGCGCCCTCTCTCTCTGCTGGTTAAATCAAGCCTGGCTACTTAAAATCGGCCTATCGCTAGGGACGCTGCTAATTATCCATGCCTACCGGAAGCGACTTTGCGTTGAGACTTTTCGCGTGCTGACGGACAGCGCCTTACTCATTGGCCCTAGCGTTGTGTTCTGCCTGCAGCTCTAACGAGACAACAAGACTAGATTGTCACAGTCCTCGCAATTAGGATTAAAGAGTAACCCCAAATAAAGTCCCGTGCAGACCTAGCCAAAGAAGCACGGCACTAAAAAACTGGTGCCAACGCCACTCGAAATCCGATCGCATTACTCTTCGTATCTGCGCTAATTTCAGCGCGAGCGGCACAACGCACGCGAACTGCAAAATCCTCCCAGCTGCCCCCTCGAACGACGACACGTCGCCCATCCTCTCTCGGGCGCGGATCCACTCGTAAAAGGCCTGAGAGACGGCCATTATAGTGATCCAAAGTCCATTCGGCGAGATTGCCGTGCGTATCGTGTAGCCCAAAATCATTTGGCGGATACGAACCCACCGGCAAGGTGCCGTAATGATCCAGATTGCTCACCTGTTGATCGGTATCGACTGGATAGAATCCACTGAAATTACCATTTGAAATATCAGCTTGAGCACCAAAGGCAAACGGCGCTGCAGAGCCCGAGCGAGCGGCATACTCCCACTCTGCTTCTGTCGGCAACCGATACACATAGCCATCCGGTAAGCGTCCGGCTGCTCTTTCGATATTCGTCAAGACTTGGCAATATAGCCTGACGTCTTCCCATGAAACGTTGTCTACCGGCAAACTCTCACGAGTCACCGACGAAGGATTTTGATCCATCACCTCGGAATACTGAGCCTGAGTCACTTCATATTTTCCAATCCAAAACCCCTGATTAAAACGAACCGCCGTCTGCGGCCCCTCGTTCGGCAAGCGCCCTACTTCGTCAATCGGACTGCCCATTAGGAATTTCCCAGCCTCAGCCCAACAGAGCTTCAAGGCTAGATAAGGCATTGTCCACTCGGCCCCAGGTTCCGGCCCCGGTATTTGCACTGGTTCAACCTCCCATGTCATACGTTCATCGGGCTTCAAATCGATGCGTCGCACCATCGTAAGATGATCCTTAATTCGCAGCTCGAACTCTACACGTTGATTGGCATCCACAAGAACAACACCATCCAAGTCATCGACATGCACTCCTGCCACCCGCACTTCAACTTCCAGCCCCGGCGGCATCACCAACTCGACCTGACCAGGCAATGGCTGCATTAAATAAGTCAGCGTCTGATTCGCTCGATCCTCAACCTGCAGAGTTTGCAATGCAGACACATAGCGTGGATGCAGCAGGCGCACCTTATGAATTCCTGCCAAGACCGCCTGCAGTGCCTCTGAATCATATGCGAGCCGCCGCCCATCTAGCTCCACGGTTAGGTCTCCCATCAATACGGAGACCCCACTGCTAGGGGCACCTGCAAAAGTAACCGCAAAATCAAGCTCCGCCGATCGATCGACCAACTCGCCAAAATCAACCACTTGATGTTCACCGGATTCCACTGTAACACGACGACTAACCGAGCGATGGCCCTGAGATTCGACGCCTACAATGTAGTTCCCACTTCCCTCGGATGCATCTATTGTTACGGGTGAGCGTCCCACATAAATACTATTTAGCAAGACACGAGCTCCCGCAGGTTGTGTCCGTACAGTCACACTCGACGGCAACTCGGTCAACACGACCTGAACCAGGTCACCACTTAGATCTTCTAAGATTGCAGGCAAGTATCCCACCTTCCGAACAACAATACGATCAAGCCCGTCCAAGACTCGCCGCGATAAATCAAATTGGCCGTCAGCATTCGTCGTGCCGAGTTCAACTTCCAGATGCGCCTCATCTAATAGTGCGATCGTGGCACCTGGTTCAGTCTGAATCTGCAGATCCTGCAACGCCGACTGCAACTCAAGATTAATTCTAGGCAAGGCAACATTGCCGATAGACACCCGCAGCTGCTGCTCTAAATACTGCGGAGCAGTGATACGCAAATTATAATCCCCAGCCTGCACAACTAAATCGAGCCCATCCGCTCCCGTGTGAAAGACCGCATCGATACCAACAAATCGAACCTGCGCCCCCACGGGCGTGACATTGAGTCGTAAATTCGGCGACTCACCATCCACCCCCACGGACACCACTTGCTTATTTCCTAAGGGCTCGGAAAATATTAAATGCACGAAAGATGCGACTAATCCGGTCAAACTCAAACCAACCAAACCAATCATCGCTAAGCGATAGATCCGAGTCGCTAGCTCGCCACGCGCGACGATTCGCTCTGGCACGAGAAGCCGATCAATCTGTCGTTGAATCAAGCCAGCGCGTTCAGGCTGCAGTTCGTCCGCCGTCCCCTTCAACGCCAGTAGCATACTCCTGCAGGATTGATAGCGCTCATCACGGTTTCGCTTAAGTGTCGCCTCAATTAGCGCATCCCAAACCTGCGGAAGCTCATCCACGATCGTTGACGGAGCGTTATAATTCGACAAATCCGCCTTCATTCCTGTCAAAAGCCAATACCCGATATAACCCGAAGCGAAAATATCGACTCGTGCATCTTCAGGAATCCCTTGGCGATACTCAGGACTCATCACATCAAACGAATTGAGTCGCGCGGGAGCCACGTTCGCACTCAGCGGACAGACCGATGCCGAAACGACCGAGTCAAACAACTCGCCGCCCAAAGTCGCTTTCACCCCTAAGCCGAGCAGCTGCATTGAGCCATCGCTCTGTATGAAAATGAGGTCCGTATCCAGATCACGATGGTCCACACCTTGCGCATGCGCATACCCCAAAATTCCCAGCAGCAAAGTCAGGATACGTCCCGCATCCTCCACATCGATACCCACCGCTCCCGGCTTGGCATGTTCAGCGAAATATTGGCTTAAGCTTTGCCCCTTGACTGCATCCATAAAAATGCAGTGCCGCTGATTCAT
>JAQXBA010000046.1 GCA_029252625.1 Opitutia bacterium
TGGCGATCGACTGAAAGTGGGATGACTTCGAGACCTTCGGGAATTGAGGCTAGAGGTTGGGTAATTAAGTTCATTGATCGTAGAAGCGACACTCCTGTCGCTTTGCTCTAGAGTAAAAAGCGACAAGAGTGTCGCTTCTACATAATTAAAATAAGAAGTAGCGTTGTGCCATTGGGAGTTTGACGGCAGGCTCGCAGGTGAGCACTTCGCCATCGGCGGTGACAGTATAAGTCTCGGGATCGATCTCAATGTCAGGTAAGTAATCATTGAGCACCATATCATGTTTCGAAATATTACGCGTGTTCTTCACTGGCAGGACTTGCTTCTTTAACTCCAGCTTCTCGGCGATGCCACCATTAATCGCCGCTTGGCTCACAAAGGTGACCGAAGTGGTCGATACTGCCTTACCAAAAGCCGCAAACTGCGGACGGTAATACATCGGCTGCGGGGTTGGAATCGACGCATTTGGATCGCCCATATTCGCGGTGGCAATCAAGCCGCCCTTTAACACGAGCTCTGGCTTCACTCCAAAAAACGCAGGCTTGAAGAGCACAATGTCAGCGAGCTTGCCAACTTCAAGGCTACCGACATCGGCCGCGCAACCGCAGGCGATTGCTGGATTGATTGTATATTTCGCAATGTAGCGCAGCACGCGGAAATTATCAGCCAAAGGATGTGTGTCGGATTCGAGCTTACCAAACTGCTGCTTCATTTTATCCGCGGTCTGCCATGTGCGAATCAGCACTTCACCCACACGTCCCATCGCCTGGCTATCGCTCGACATGATCGAGATCGCGCCACGGTCGTGTAAAATATCTTCGGCTGCAATCGTCTGTGGACGAATGCGTGACTCCGCAAAGGCGACATCTTCGGGAATATTTGAGTCGAGATGATGGCACACCATCAACATATCCAAATGCTCATCGATCGTATTGATTGTATAAGGGCGCGTCGGGTTGGTCGATGACGGCAGCACGTTGGGCAAGCCGCAAACTTTTAAAATATCAGGTGCATGGCCTCCCCCTGCTCCTTCGGAGTGGAAGGTATGGATCACGCGATCTTTAAATGCGCCAATCGTAGTTTCGACAAAGCCAGATTCGTTGAGTGTATCGGTATGAATCGCCACTTGCACATCCAACTCATCCGCGACCGTGAGGCAGTGATCGATCGAGCTCGGCGTGGTGCCCCAGTCCTCGTGTAATTTCAATCCCATCGCCCCTGCTGCGACTTGCTCGCGCAGCGCTTCGTGGTTGGACGCATTGCCCTTGCCCATGAAACCAAGATTCATCGGAAACGCTTCCGCGGCTTCGAGCATTTTGTGAATATTCCAAGCGCCTGGTGTGCAAGTCGTCGCATTCGTACCGGTCGCAGGGCCAGTGCCACCGCCGACCATGGTGGTTACGCCGCTGGTAAGTGCCTCGTTAATTTGTTGCGGGCAAATAAAATGAATATGCGAATCGAAGCCGCCAGCCGTCACGATCTGCCCCTCGGCTGCGATCACTTCGGTGCCAGCGCCGATGACCATGCCTTCAGATACCCCAGATTGGATCAATGGATTGCCCGCATGGCCGACGCCAGCAATACGTCCCGCTTTGACGCCGATGTCGGCTTTGATGATGCCAAGAATCGGATCGATGATCGTGGCATTGGTTAAGACGAGATCGAGACAGTCAGCATCAAGTGCAAGTGGTGACTGACCCATGCCATCGCGGATGACTTTGCCTCCGCCAAACTTCACTTCATTGCCATAGCCAGCAGCCTCGGCGATCAGATCTTTTTCGATTTCAATAAACAGCTCGGTATCAGCAAGGCGCACCTGATCGCCTACGGTCGGACCAAACATCTCGGCATATTGACGGCGGGTAAACAAGAGACCTGAGGGCTGAGACTTGAGATCTGCGCTTTCGTTTGAATCTGCCTCCGGGTCACTGGCTTCTAACTTCTGACTTCTGTTCTCTGGCTTCTGAAACGAAGTGTCGAGCGATGCATCGACTTTGTTATTTAGGCCGTAGACGCGGCGCTCTCCGGCTAATGCGACTAGCTCAACCTCGCGCACATCACCTGGTTCAAAGCGAACGGCAGTGCCCGCGGCAATATTGAGACGGAAACCTTTGGCTGCTTCGCGATCAAAATCGAGCAATGCATTCACCTCATAAAAGTGAAAGTGACTGCCGACTTGGACAGGACGGTCGCCCGTATTGGAAACTTTCAGCGTGACTGTGCTGAGTCCCTGATTCCCGATGATAATTTCGTCAGGGTTCGAGTATTTGTATTCGCCTGGAATCATCGGATCGGGTTGTGAACGGTGACTAGTTTTGTGCCATCGGGAAAGGTACCCTCAACCTGCACTTCATGAATCATTTCTGGAACGCCTTCCATTACGTCGTCACGCTTCAAAATAGTGGTGCCAAAACTCATTAAATCGGCCACGGTTTGACCATCGCGAATCCCTTCGAGAATCTCATAGGAAATGAGTGCGATCGACTCAGGATAGTTCAACTTTAAGCCACGGCCGAGCCTGCGACGCGCCAAATCAGCGGCCACAACGATCATGAGCTTATCTTGTTCTCGGGGAGTTAGATGCATTTGAAAGAAGAGTGATAAGAAGATACTAAACAGTGAGATGCTGATCAATGACGGCGGACGTCAGTGCTTCAGACTGACCAGACAAAACCACGCTACCACGATCGAGGATATAAAATTCATCACTGGCAGCTTTAGCAAAATCGAGGTATTGCTCAACCAAGATTATACTAAGGTTCCCACGTTTTTTCAGCATATGAATCGCGTCCTCAATTTGATCGATAATCGATGGCTGTATGCCCTCGGTCGGCTCATCGAGAATAAGCAGTTTCGGATTGGTCAAGATCGCACGGCCAATTGCCAATTGCTGCTGTTGCCCACCAGACAGCACGCCGCCTTTACGTGCGAGCATGTCTTTGACCACTGGAAATAATTCATACACCTCGTCGAGTCGGCCGCGACCCGCTTGACCGGAAATGCTCATACTGACTTCGAGATTTTCCTGAACCGTCAGATTTGGAAAGATGTCGCGCCCCTGCGGCACGTAGCCGAGCCCCATCCGAGCGCGTTGATCGGAGCGCAGCGACTCGATCGATTGGCCCTCAAAAGTAATCCTGCCCTCAGTCTTAGGCATCTGCCCCAT
>JAQXBA010000050.1 GCA_029252625.1 Opitutia bacterium
TTCCAGAGTAAGTCATCTTCTTGGATGAAACGAATCTCTTCATACTTCACCAGAGACTCCGCAGTAATTTGCTTTGCGTGCTCAAGTTGTAAGCCGCTCCACTGAACGCATTTTTGCGAAACAACATAGATGCCGCTGTCGGTTGAATACTTAGGTGATTTGCCGCGTTGTAGGTATGATACGAGGTTACCTAGTCTTTCCCATGCCCATCCTTCGGGGATCTCAAACGGCACGTCAACCGCTTCAATCGGTGGTAACGCCTTTGGCTTCTTGATTTTCTTCTCTGCGACGAGTCGTTCTTTTTCAGCGGCGATGCGTTTGAGGAGTTCGGCGGCTGGTTCGTCGTTGGGGTTTTGCTCGACTAGCTTACCACGCACTGCGAGGTCGAGGATGAAGCGACGTAGGCGCGGGATCGCGTCGGGCGCATCGGAGATGCGATTAAAGTGTGCGAGGAGGTTGTCGGGAGTCATCGTGTGAGGGCCTCCTCTAGGATGCTCTTGAGTTGGTCGCGGAGGGTGGCGGCCTCTGAGTCAGCGGTGTTGAGCTTGGTGAGGATTTCGGCGGGATCGCCGTGGGCTTCTTCGACGGTGTGCGGGTTCTTGAAGTCGAGGTTGTAGTTGCGGGCCTTGATGTCGTCCAGCGAGACGCGCCATGCTTGCTCGGTCTCTTTGCGATCTTTGCGCTCGGCTCCACCCCACCAATCGGCGCAGCCTTTGAAATGCTCGATTTTGATTGGGCGAGTCATGGAGTAAGCCTTTTGACCTGCGGGCACGGTATGCTCGTAGAACCATACGTCTTTGGTTGGTTCGCCTTTTTTAAAGAAGAGTAAGTTGGTGCCGATGGAGGCGTAGGGGCGGAAGACGGAGTTGGGCAAGCGCACGATGGTGTGCAGGTTGCACTCTTCCATTAGATGCTCTTTGAGGCGGGTCTTCACGCCTTCGCCAAAGAGGGAGCCGTCGGGCAGGACGATGGCTGCACGGCCATCCTTCTTGAGTAAACGGATGATGAGGGCGAGGAAGAGGTCTGCGGTTTCCTTGGTGCGGAAGTGCTGCGGAAAGTTGCTCTCGATGCCGTCTTCTTCGCGTCCACCGAAGGGCGGATTACTGAGCACCACGTCCACACGGTCGGCTTTGGTGTAGCTGATGTAGGGGCGGGCGAGGGTGTTGTCGTGACGGACGAAGCTGGGGTTCTCAATGCCGTGGAGCAGCATATTCGTCATGCAGAGCATGTGCGGGAGTTGCTTCTTTTCGACGGCGCGGAGACCGCTTTGGAGTTTGGCTTCGTCTTCTGCGGTCTTGACGTAGCGGTCGCGCATTTGGCGGATGGAGCAGGTCAGGAAGCCACCCGTGCCGACGGCTGGGTCAAAGAGGACTTCGCCCGGCTTGGGGTCGATACGGTCTGCCATGAAGGCGGTGACGGCGCGAGGGGTGTAGTATTCGCCTGAGTTGCCTGCGTTTTGAAGGTCGTTGAGGATCTGCTCGTAAATATCGCCAAAATGCTGACGCTCGGCGAGGTTGTTGAAATCGACGGCGTTGATCTTGTTGATGATCTGCCGCATCAACTGGCCGGACTTCATATAGTTGTAAGCGTCCTCAAATACATCGCGCACGACGCGGCGACGACTCGCGCCTGTGACGGAAAGATCCTTGAGCGTGGTGAAGAGGTCGTTGTTGACGAAGTCGAGGAGTGCTTGCCCGGTGATACCTTCGGGGTCGGCTGCCCAGCTACGCCATTGGAGGTTGTCAGGGATGGGCGAGGTGTAGTCGTCCTGCATCAGTTCTAGCTCTTGGTCCTGATCGTCGATGATCTTGAGGAAGAACATCCAGCAGAGCTGGGAAATGCGCTGTGCGTCACCATCGACGCCCGTGTCTTGGCGCATGATGTCTTGAATGGATTTTACGGTGTTACGGATGGACATGTTTTATTGAAAAGCTGGAAGCTGAAATTTGGAAATGCTGAAAGATGGGGGCTAGTTTGAAACTGTGATTAAAGTCTCTTTATTACGCGTTCAGCTACACGGCAGAGAGGGTCATTTTTGGCTGTTGGATACAATGCCTC
>JAQXBA010000075.1 GCA_029252625.1 Opitutia bacterium
CTAATGGCTAGCGCTTCGCGAATTGCAGCGCGCACCTCATCGGATGCCTCAACCTCGAGCCGTGACCCTAGAGCGGAGATAAACTCGGGCTTGAGACTGCGCCCCATTTTGATCGCGGAGTTAATACGCACATTTGGATCATCGGCCTTAAGCCCAAGCGTATCCAACAGACCCTTCATCTGCTTACGCACTGAACGAGATGCACGGGTCTTCTGCGCGACTTCGACTTCGACCTCAGAGAGTGTCACCGTTTCACCTGTTGCGACGAGCGACCAACGCTCATCGGTAAATTGTAACAGACGGACTGCATCGACGTCAGTCAAAGTAAAGATACCACCCGTCCGCCACGCCTCATAGATATTGGCAATCGCTGGATCACCATAGCCAGAAAGCTCCTGCAACAAGACTTGCTGATCTGACTTCTCGGCCACTATCAGCTCAGAAAAGACCACACGAGCACTACGTGCAGACGCTCCGCAAGACGTCGAGCAGCATAAGCTGAACAGCAACAGTGAAATCAGTGATCGAAATGGACCAATGAAAATAGACTTAGCTACATAAATCATAAAAAAAAGAAAAATTAGCACATCTCATGCCAACGAGGGGGTTTAAGCCAAAAGCTAAGGGCTAGTGAGATCAAAGATCTCGCTAGCCCCGCCAAACAAAACGACTGTCTATGAAAAATTATTTAAAAGTGCCTTTGAGCCATGGCTCACCGTAAACATCAGGAATCACTTCAAGAATTTCGAACTGCCCATCTTCAAGGGTCTCACCGATGTAAACAGTCTTGGTTACGTGATGATTCTCCTGGCTAGTTACTGTGCCACCAGGACCTTCAAACGAGATCCCACTTTCAAGTGCCTTGATAACAGCAGTTGGGTCAAATGTGCCGGCCTTTTCAACTGCAGCCTTCCAGAGATACACACCGTCATACGAAAGAACCATTGGTGAACATGTCACACGACCTTCTTTCTGGACGGCGTCTGGAGCCTTAGTTGCCAACCAAGTTTGGAAGTTTTCCTTAAATTTTTCATTGGCAGCAGAGTCGATGGACATGAAGTATGTCCAGCATCCAAGATGACCAACCAAGTCTTTGGTCGGCAGACCGCGAAATTCATCTTCAGAAAGAGAGAATGAAACGATTGGGCAATCATCCGAGGTAATGCCAGATGATGCAATTTCCTTAAAGAAAGGAACGTTGGCATCACCGTTAATTGTATTGATCACACAAGCTTCACCAGAAGCGGAGAAGTCCTTGATCTCAGCAACAATTTGCTGGAAATCAGTATGGCCGAATGGAGTGTAATTACCTGCAGAGACTGCAACATCCCCTTCGTAACGAATCCCACCACCGATATTTTCGACGGGAATACCTTTAGAGAGCAAGTATTCGAACAGCACAATGTTGGTAGTCTGCGGATACACATAGTCCGTGCCGATCAGGTAGAATTTCTTGTAACCTTCAGCGAGCAAGTAATCCACTGCAGGTATCGCCTGCTGCCCTACTGCTTCCGCCGTGTAGATAATATTCGGAGACTCTTCTTCACCCTCATATTGAACCGGGTAAAAGAGCAGGCCATTATACTTCTCGTATACCGGCAATGCGAACTTACGGCTCACCGAAGTCCAGCAACCAAAGGTCGCGGCAACCTTATCTTTAGC
>JAQXBA010000079.1 GCA_029252625.1 Opitutia bacterium
ACCAATACAAGATTGGGAAACATTATGAATATGATGACGGTGTAAAGGTTGACGGCACATACTATCTTTATGAAGAAGGAATCGTCTACACCTTCACGGGCCCTCTTGAAGAAGCCAGCGGTCAGTGGAAAGCCGCAGGCACCTTTCCTCACCAGCAGTGCGATGACATCGGGGTCTATTTCGAAGACGGTGTCTTCCACATGTTCGGCGAGCATGGGGACTTTCCGCACGGCCCCGATGGAACCAGTCTGGCTCATTTCACCTCCACCACTGGCTTGGGTGACTGGAAATTGGTCAACTCCAAAGCAGTCGATCCCAATCCCGAAGGAGGGCACAAGTATGGAGTGGGGGACGCAACCATCGCCAAGATCGAGGGACACTATTATATCTTCTGTGACCGGGAATCAAAGGGAAGCCCCTACAAGGTAACCACCTGGAGATCAACAGACCTGTATGAACCTTTTGAATACATCGGCAAAGCGATCACCCCGCGCCCGGATGCAGTGGACGATTGGGACAACTACCGCATTCAGGACCCAGACATTGCCTATATTCCTGAACTTGGCGGGCATGTCATGACCTGCAATATGATGGACCGAGACGGCAACCCGGGCGGCAACTTTCCAACATTGAAAGGTAAGAGCACCCGTGTCATCGGCGTATTTTATCACGGTAGTATTCTATCCGATCCACCGTCACAGCCAGAAGAGAACAAGGATTCACCAACCAAAAAATGAACACGATGAGTCAATCTCACTTTACGAAAGCCATCCTGGCAACCTTCGCTCTGCTCTCACCCTTGTCGGCACAAGAGGTGGCACGACCGACCCAGCCCAATGTGATTCTGCTGCTGGCGGATGATCTCGGGTGGCAGGATGTGAAATGCTACGATATCGATGCGCCGAGCCCGTATGAGACCCCGCATATTGATGCGTTTGCAAAAAAAGGGATCCAGTTTTGGCAGGCGTATTCGCCGGCCCCGACTTGTGCCCCGAGCCGCGCCGCGATCTTGAGCGGCACGCATCCGGCGCGCGCACAGATGACGCATGTCTCTGGAGGGTATCCGCCGCGCCCGCACCACAAAACCGGCTGGAGTATGATGGCGCCGTGGTACTCCGCCCGGATGCCCGTTGAGACGGTTACGATTGCCGATGCGCTGAAAGCGCACGGCTACACCACCGGTCACAGTGGCAAATGGCATGTGGCCATGGGCCACCATAGCGGTTATCCGCAGCCAGAGGACCAGGGCTTTGACTACACACGTCACAGCCGCGGTGCCCACCAAGGTATGCCGAACCGTCTGACTGGTTTCGCTACCAACGATCCGGAGGATCCATACCGTCTGGACGAAAACGGCTTCCCGTTCGATCAGACCACGGAAGATGCGATGACCTTTATTCGCGACAACAAGGACCAGCCGTTCTTTCTCTATTTTGCCACCTGGCTGGTGCATGCACCGATTATGACCCGCAGCGAACAGTTGCTGAATAAATATGTCGATAAGCTGGGGATCGAACTGACCGAAGCACATCGAGAATACTGGAAACAGGAAGGGCAGACCAATCCGTTCTATTGCGCCATGATCGAGCAGTTCGACACTTATTGTGGACGGTTGTTTAATTACCTAGAGAACACCGATGACCCGCGCTGGCCGGGCCACAAGCTGTCCGAAAACACCTACGTGATCTTCACCTCCGACAACGGCGGCATGGAAGGCGACCGGAATGCTGTTTATACCGACAACGCTCCGCTGGATCAGGG
>JAQXBA010000089.1 GCA_029252625.1 Opitutia bacterium
TTTTTCAACCTCGTGGTTAACGTAATTTGCCGATTCTTGCTAGGATGTGAGCTTACTATTCCTCAGGAATCTAATTTGAACCGCAACTTTGGTTCATTTCACCCCCATACTAATCATTATGAAACACTACTCCAAAAGTCCCCGATCCATTGCCCGTATGGTCGGTCTCGGCTGTCTCCTCGCGGGTGCCTCCGCCGCCCTAAACGGCGCGCTACTGGTGTCCGAGTCCTTTGATTATGGCTCTCATGCTAGTCAAGGCTCTACCAAGTTTTTGAATACTGAAAACGGCCACAATGGTGGCACCGGCTGGGCGGGAGCTTGGGAAGCATCTACAGCAAACGGTATTCGGTTGGATGTTACCGGGACTTCTATTGACTATCCTTCTGAAACCATACTGGAGAGCGTGGGAGGAAAGATCCATAATACGGCTGCTTCTGCGGGTTCTGCTCGTGAACTTTCGGATCCGATTAGTTTGGATGGTGGGGCGGACCTCTACGTCAGTGCATTGGTACGTTGGGTTCCTGGTTCCGGGATTTATTTGGATTTCAGACGAGATACTCCTACAGATATAACTCGTTTTACTGCATTTAAAGTCGATGGATCGACGGGTGAAGTAAGAACCGGCATTTCTGGCTTCAGTGATTCGGCCGGCACCCTAGTTGCGGATGTGGATTATTTGATCGTCGCCAAGCTACAGCGGAATGCTGGAAGCACTCCGGATGTGGCTTCGGTCAGCTTTTTTGAGGTGAATAATCCGGGCAGTTTTTTAACAGAACCAACATCATGGGGCGCGTCCATTTCAGAAGTTAGCGGCGTGGCACACAATTACCTGCGCGTCTTAATGGGGACAGAGGGGTATTTGGATGAAATCCGCATCGGTGAGACCTATGCAGATGTTGTCGGCTTGGAGGCGGGCGATGTGTTTGCCACTGAGAAATTTGATTATACACCGGGTGGTTCCCTGACCGGCGATAATGGAGGCACGGGCTGGGACTCTGCATGGACTGGCGGGGCTGGTCTGACCCTGCGCGGATCCAACGATAGCCTCTGGTATGGCAGCAACCCAGCGTTTATCGCCGATGGCAGCACCATGGTCGATCAGGCGGGAGCAACAGCGAATAAGGCATCCACTCGGACTTTGGCAACACCGGTGAATCTTGGTTCGGAAGATCTCTATTATGCCATGCTGGTGCGCTCAATCGGTGCACCGAAGGGACGTTTTGTGCTCTCTGCCGGTTCCTCTCCCAAAGCAGTGGTCGGATTTGTCGACCTCGACGGTGATACCGGAAATTCGGAACTCTTTGTCAGTGCGAATTCGGAAGGCTACCCGACGGATATCAGCGCGGATAATGTGAAAGAAGATGCTTTGGTGGCTGCCACGAACTATCTTCTGGTAATGAAGCGCACCGGGACAGGGGTCAGCGCCTCCCTGCTGGCTGGCGACGGCAGCCTGCCGAGCGAACCAACTGTCTGGGATCTCACGGTGGCCGGCGTTAGCGGCGCGTCGATCGATACGCTCAAGCTGGTTGTCAACAGTGGCACACTGCGTATCGACGAAATCAGTATGGCGAGCACCTTCGGCTCCGCGGTTGTGAACTTGACCAATGCAGTTCCTGCGACTCCAGAGGATGCCTATGACGGCTTTGATTATGCCAGTGGTGAAAACCTTGCAGCAACGAGTAGTAGTGGTACCGGTTGGATCGATGGCTGGGCTGCGGATTCCGGTGCAGGTACTTCACTGACCGCGAGTGGCAGCGGCAAGAGCCTCTTCTTTGGCCAGTCTCCAGGCTTGATTTACGATGGCAGCACCCACGTGTGGTCAGAGTCGAGCAAGGGCAATACCCGTAATTTCGCCAAGATAATCGATACTCACGAAGATCCGCTCTATTTCTCTGCCCTAGTGCGTGACTATGGCGGCGGAGCTGCTTCGGTTGACCTGAGTGTCCAACTGTATGACGGTTTGGATGCCGGCGGCACATTGCGCGGCAACTTTGGTTTCACCAATGGCACTTTGTATGCCTCCGCTGAATCAAGCGGTTTTGGGGCCGGTGAATTTGCTGCTGATTCATTTGTAACGGAGACGACTTACTTGCTCGTTGGCAAGCGTGACAGTTCTGGGCTCTCTGTATCGCTCATTCCAGCGGATGGCAATGCGAGCACACTTGCTGCGGAGCCTGTTAGCTGGGATCTGACCGATGCGGTCGAGTATAGCGCAGACTTGCGTTCGATCCGAGTCTTGACCGATGGTGAAGGTGGTAGTGCGGGTGTGCGAATTGACGAACTGCAGATCGCCACCGATTGGGCGGGCGTTGTGGACGGTCTCGTCTTTGAGGAACCAGCCACTTCATTCCCTGCGCTCGACCCCACTCCTTCCCTGGAAGGCGATTTCAACGGCGATGGTTCGATCACGCAGGCGGATGTGGATCTAGCCGGCAGCTACTTGGATGGCACGATTGACGGGGGGGATGATGCCGCAACACGCATCGCAGCTCTGGTCGCACTGGGTTATTCCGCAAGCGATGCGCTGAGCAATCTGAATCTTACAGTGTTCGATTTGAACAATGATGACGACTTCACTGCGGCCGACATTACTGCGGCTCAGGCGCTGGTGCAAGTCGCTGATCCGGTGATCGACAGTGCGGGGCTTAATGGTACCGGTGACTTCGTCGTCGAAGTCAGTGGCTTGGTTTCAGGCACGCAGTATTACCTGGTGAAGGATACAGATTTGTCACAGGCTCCCGACTTTACTGAGGTGGCGGATACTGCGACCCCAGCTTCGGAGGTGACCACTGCGACACTGACGGATGCCGATGCTGCAACCGAGTCCGATCAGGCCTTCTACAAGGTCACGGATGTAAATCCTGGGGAATAAGGATACCGCAGCATTTCCGTAAGGTTTACAAAGCCCGTCTCCATCAAGGAGGCGGGCTTTTTTGTGTGTTGTCGAAGAGCGTAGCACAATGCCATTACATAATTGAATTGTCCACAACCGCTTCCGTCTTCATTGCATGACGCCGTGAAAAGTCGCTAGCACCCAGGGGCATAATAAAGGTTCATTGCCGATTTCCGGGGAGTTCCCGAAGCAAGCACCTGTACAAGTTGGTAAAAATTCTTCCCGCGAAGATGCGCGAAGGAGCGAGAAGGAAACTGCCCACGAATCTACACGAATCTTCACGAAAGAAAGAATCTCATGCAGAGCGATAAGGGATACACTATAAAAATGATTCGTATCGATTCGTGGGCAAAGGTTCTATGACCTGAGCTCACCCGTGAATCTGTGGATAATCTATCTTCATCAAGCTCCGTGTCACTGTGGCTCCGTGTGATGCCCTGTTTCTGATTAGCACGAGCACGACGTGTTTTCTCACACGGAGGCACGGAGGCACGGGGGCACGTAAGGAACATTGAACATCGAACGTGGAACGTCGAAGGAAAGAATCTCACGCAGAGCAACGAAGGGGTATCTTAGCCTGCTGCAGGGTGGTGAATTCTGCGACCTTTGCGCCGCATCGAAACACCCGAACACCTCGCTTACCCAACGTGGTGCGCACCGGGACGGTGTTGCGCTACCCATAACGTACAAAGGTAGCGCGGGCGCGTCACCGCGCCGCATGGAGCGTTCGAACTGCCTTGCCAGTAGGCCGTAGCGCGCCGCTTTAGCTAGCGTTTCATTTGGTTGGGGGTTCGGGTATTGTATGCTAGAGCGGAGCACGCTAAAATATTGTATTCATAA
>JAQXBA010000114.1 GCA_029252625.1 Opitutia bacterium
CTTTGGATTGTGGCGTTGTGTGCTAGCTGAAGGTTTCGACCACCTCGACAAGCTCGGGGCAGGCACCCAACCTGTCCGCCGTAGCTTGTAAAGCGAAGGTGCAAGGGCATCATAACAAGCTCAACTTTGGTATAATACCATTGCAGATTAATTTTTTACAACCGCTACAAGGGGGGGGAGATTGGGGAGGCGGAGGCTTTGGTGACAGGGACGGTTATTCTGGAATCGACAGTCGCCGAATACCATCTTTGAGCCGGATCACATTATAAAATTACATTAGCTCCCCAACCTCGCCCGCAGGGCCCTTTATTATGCCCTTGGGTGCTAGCGCAGCGGTTGTGAATCATTCAGCTAGAGGAGCGCGCATCACTAGTCGGAGCAATCTGCGTCGGATTGACCAGTTCGAGCCGATCACAACGGCTTCGCCGCCGCGCTACATCAACGTTCAGCCTAGAATCGACAGTTGGCTTAGGTTCGGTTTCTTAAACAGTTAATGGACGTTAATTTACGTTAATCAAGCCAGACACCTTCCGAGCGCAGTGACACTTTATTATACCCTTGGGTGCAACCGAAGGGCGAAGCCATAGGGCGACCAGTTTCATTCGTTCAAGTAGTTGAATCGTCCAGATCACTGGTTGAATTGTCCGAGCAATTTAGTCTGACTTCGTCTATAGTCATACATGGTTGTCGATGGCGTGTATTCTGCTGCGACTCGCGGCCAGTATTACTTTAACCCTATTCTCTTTCCCTTTTTACATCCGGTTTAAGATCGGATTTTGTTTACGATAACTATGAGCGCCAAAAAACTCCCCACACGCGACCTCTGGGCCTACGCTTCCGGCGAAGGTGCGTCCTCCATTACGATGAACGGTATGGGCAATTTTGCCATGCTGTTTTATACGCAAATTATGGGAATGAGCCCGGAACTCGTGGGCATGGCGTTGTTTTTGGCGACCTTTTGGGATGCAATTACTGACCCGCTGATGGGCACCATTACCGATCGCACCAATACACGTTTCGGTCGACGTCATCCGTATATTTTTATCGGTGGTCTCGTGCTCTGCCTAGCTTTTGTGGCACTGTGGTTTATCCCTGAGTCGTTCCGTGGTGAGAAAGTCCTGTTCGGCTATTTGTTAGGGTTGAACATCATCGTGAAGACCGCTTTCACCGTATTTGTGGTGCCTTATACTGCATTAGGCTTTGAAATGTGTAAGGCGTATGATGACCGTGCGCGCCTGCAGGGAATTCGCTACGGCTTTAACATGTTTATGAATATCCTCTTCGGCGGCTTTGCCTGGATGCTGTTTTTTCCAGAGGTCACGGCTGCGGATGGTTCGGTCATTGATGGCACTAAAGTCGAAGGGCATTACCTGAATATGGGACTGTGGCTTGGGGGTGTTTCAGTGCTTCTCATACTATTCTGTGTGTATTCGACTTATAAATACGCCGAGAAGGGAGATGCACTCAAAGCCAATACCGGGGACGCCGGTGTCGTCGGTCACGCCAAGGCATTTATCCACGACCTCAAGGATGTATATTCCGACAAATTGGTGTGGTTCGTGTTCGGTTTTTTCGGCCTCGCCCAGTTCTCGATGATGGTGGTTTCGCAGGTGCAGATGTTTACCTATATCGAATATATGGAATTTACCGCTGGGCAGAAAACCTTCGTGCATACCGGCGGCATGATCGGCTTTGCGGTCGGTTCGCTGGGGCTTGGTAGTATGGTGAAGCGCTGGGACAAGAAAAAGACGGGCATCATTGCGATGGTGATCAGTTCAGCTGGTGGCTTGGGGCTGTTCGCTGTGTTTACTGGTGGTTTGTTGGACCCGCAGGCGAGTGTCGGCGGCTTCCCACTGGCGGTCGCGGTCTTTGCTGTGTTGCAAATACTGTGGTGGGGCGGTTGTGGTATCATCGTGCCATTGGCAACCGCAATGATTGCCGATCTCTCCGAGGTGAAAAAATGGCAGACCGGAGAAGTGACCGAAGGGCGCTATGCGGCAGGTTTCTCGTTTTTCCTCAAGCTGGCCAATTCGCTCGGCTTGCTGGTGACCGGTTTCATTCTAAAGAGCGTCGGCTATGTTTCCGGAGCGGAGGCGCAGGCACCCGCAGCGATCAACAATCTCGCGCTGACGACCTTTATCGCCGGACCGATCCTCATGGCGGTCTCTTATCTAGTGCTGCGTTTGTATCCGCTCACGCACGAGAAGCTGTCGGCCCTGCGCACGCAATATGGCGCGGAGGAAGGTTAGTATAAAAGCGGACTTCCTCTTCGCCACGTCGAACCCCGTAAATTCCTCTGATAGAGATTGCTGATCACTAAAGAGGGAGGTTACAGCACGGCCTTCGCCCGCTGGAACTCACGCTGCCAGTGGCCATTCTTGGGGAGTTCGATGCCGTGCAGCTTGCAGCGCTTGCGGATGGCGCTGTCCGAGACATTCAGGTCGACGGCAAGGCGGGAGAGGGGCTTTGCCCATACTAGCTTCTTCAGCTGGGTATCGGTGGGCCACTCGATGATGCGCTTGCCCTTAAACTCGATCTTGTCTTTGACCTTTTCGATTGTCTCCGGGGAGAGTTCCCAGAACTCGGTGATGACCTCCGGATCGTCGACGACATCCCGGTAGTGCTGATTGATCATTTGCGTGCTTGTGCCATTATTGAAGGCGGTGCGTGGTTCGTCCTGATCGCGTTCAAGCTGATAGGAGATGCTCGTATGGCGTAGGATGTCGTTTACCCATCGCTTTGCTTTTGTGGCCTCCTTGAGTTTGCTCATCTTGCCCCGCCATCCTTTTGGGACACCTTTGAACGGGTATTTTTCAAGCCATACTTTGAGTATTGGTGGGATGCTCGTGGCTCGTGGTGAGCGCCGCATTTTGCCTCCATCAATCCGAATGCGCTCTGTTTTGATGTCCTTAGGGGGGAGTTCCTCTAGTTCGCTCGGGCGTAGTCCGGCAAACAGTAGGATACAAACGGAAGAGACCGCTGCGCCGTCGTCTAGGAGTGTCGCCGCTTTGAGTAGGCGCTTGATCTCATCCGGGCTAAGGATTGCGATGTTCTTTACAGTCTGAGGCGGGCGATCTAGACGTGTGCACGGATTTTCAAGGCAGTGATGGTTCTTCATCGCCCAAGTGAAGAAACCGCTGATGCCTCTCCGATAGGTGAGGTAGGAGTTTGGATTCTTGTAGGGGCGTAGTAGCTTCTCGATGTCGTGGACCGTGAAGTGATGCAGCATTCTCTCCGGATTCTTGGCGACCAGCAGGCGCGTCGTATTCTTGTAATGGGTGAGAGTCTTTTCGCGTATGCCCACGCGCGATGAGAGGAAGCGTTGCTGGGCGGTGTAGATCGTGAGTTCTTCGACCTCGGGGCGGTAGTGTTTTTCAAAGAATGCCACCGCCTGATCCAAGGTAAGGTCGGCCTGTTGTTTCACGGCAGCTTCCAGCTTCTTGTAGTGTGTGATGATTTCGCAGATGGAGCTGCCATCGGCCAGGTTCGTGGCACTCTCTGCTTCGACCAATTGATCCCGGTTCAAGGAGGTCCGGGTGAGCTGGTAGTCATTCTTTTTACCTTCGGCCTCACCTTCGATTTTAGTCAGATATTCGGAGGCGTCGGTTTTGTTTTTGAAGTTCTTGCGGAGCCTGTCACCATTCGGCCAATATCCAGTAACTCGCCATGCTTTGGAGGTCTTGTTTTTGAATTCAGTTATTTGGAAATGAAAGATTTTATCTTTCTTTTTTGAGGCAGTCATGGGGGTATTTGGGCAACTTCTTGGGCAACTTCTTGGGCAACTTTCAAGGCAACTTTTTAGGGTGATTCTGTAAGTTGTTGTTGGTGAGTTATATTATGATTATTTCAATCTTCCTTTGGGAGCAGAGGGTCGCAGGTTCGAATCCTGTCGCCCCGACCAAAATTAAAACCTTCGCGCAAGCGGAGGTTTTTTTTGTGTCGCTAAGGGTGACAGGATTCGAAAGGAGCCACGAAGTGGAGATGCGGTGGTAGCCGCAGATCGGGTGTTCCGGTTGCCCGCGGCCCCGGTCTTGTCGCCGCGTTGCGGCTCGGAACAACGAGCGCAGCAATCCTGTCGCCCCGCGTGAGTCTAAACTCAGTACCTATTGAGCTTGCCGACGATTTATGGCTATGCCTGGCAGTGGCGTCACTGCATATGCCAATGCTGACGTCGTGGCAGTCTTGTTAGCAGTGACTCTAATCTTTAGGTGCTTGCCGCTAATGCGGCTTGTCCGCTGGGTGTGTTCCAAGGCAATTCTTGGTAGAGAAAATTAGGCAGTTCGATTTTTGGTTCAAAACTGCGAAAAAATATCGGGGTCGACGCGCTAGACATGGGGGGGATGAGCCAAGGCCAATCGCCATGTACTGTGCGTTGGTTTCGATCTTCTTTTTTGCAAAAATTAGCGAATTCTGAAGTGACAGTATGGTGATCCACGATGCGATAGCCTGCGCCCTCAAATGACCAGAGCACGGCTTCATTCAATGCCACCAATGCGCGATCGATCCAAAATTTTGCGTGTTTGCTTGGGTCGAGCCCGATCGCCGCGGCGATCTGCGGTAATTGATTGTAGCGTTTCAGGTCTGCCAGATTTCGCGCGGCGATTTCCGTCGACACGTAATGGCCACTGAAAGGAGCCGCTGGATAGATGGCTTGCTCGGAGGCAAATAACATGTCGGTGACCACTGGTATGGCATACCAGCGAAGCCCTAAGGACTCTATCGCAGGATGCTCAGGGTGACGGATCGTAATCTCGGCGAGGTACTCTTTGGGGATTGGGCGTAGATGTAGCTTGCCGCGAAATTGCAAAATGATCGGTAAAATATCGAATCGACTGCGTTGATGGGGGGGCTGCCAGCCGAGATCAATCGCGATTTGAGTCAAATGTACATTCATCGGATCGCCCAGCACTGATCCATCGCTCGCTGGGTAGCCCGCATAGCGAATGAGCTGGTGGTTCCAAATTCGAGTCTCGGCTTGGTCCGGGTCAAATTCTGGGAAGACTGTGATGAATGATTCTGCGCTCCGATTCGCGTCCGCACGTTTTAAATGCTCAAACAGCGCATCGAAGCACTCCTCGACAGAATTGGTACTCCTCGCATCGATCACACGCAGCGAACGCCAACGTGCGCGACCGCTGCAGCGCACGGAATTGCGCCACGCACCCTGGGCATCTGTTTGCAAATCAATTGCCGAAACGCTCAAAAGCGATGGCTTGAGTTGTGTGCAGAGTTCATCGGCGGACCAGCGCTTCTCAACCGTAATCTCAGGCAGATCGGGACGGCTTGTTTGGGTGGAGTATGGGCAAACAGTTGGTTTATTTGGATTCATCGACATGCATTAATTGAGATGCAATATGCAACATGAAATGCCTTTATGCGCAAGCTAAGGGTGAGGTATTCCCCAGTGTGGTTGTTTTAGCCGCCAGTGCCCTTTTTTTTGCGTTTTTTTGGCTGCACCTTTTTGCCTCTTTTTGCGTTGCTTGCATTTGTTTGCGGGTCGCCCGCATTCCAGCGCTTAGCCTCTGCTAGACGCTGATTTAGTTTCTTATGATTACATGTATCCCAATCCATTGATTCTTCCCTGTTTGATTTACCGACAAACGAGATGCTGTGCGCATTTCCTAGTGGCGCGAAGCTGCACGCCTTATTCTGGCTTGTCCATCCTGATTCACGGCGACTTTAACGAGTCGCTTACCCTTAGTGCTTCTTGATCGGCTCTGCGCAACCACGCATTTTTGCAATCAATCATTAAGTCGCGCGCTTTCTTGGTATTGCCAGCGATGGCGAAAACGCTCTTCTTATCTCACCTCAGTAAGTTTTTTACACGGCAGGCGATTAAGCTCGGTGTTTAAAAAGCTCAATATAGTCGTGGTCGCGCAGCTGAAGCAAGGTCTTGGGCAACAGGCGTGTTGCCATGCGATTGCAGCATCGTTAACGATCGGACTCTTTCCGATTATGGGGTTTTCGACCTTAATGAATACTTTTATCGCGGCGTATTTTCGACTGAATCAGCCAGTGGTGCAGGTTTGTAACTGGATCATTACTCCAGTTAAAATTGCCCTCATTTTTCCCTTCTTGCGATTAGGTGAGTGGCTTTTTCAAGCGAAGCCTTTTCGCCTCAGTCTTGTCGACTTTAGTGCACGCTTCTTTAGTGACGTCGCTGCCACGACTGTTGAATTTGCGTGGACCTTCGCTCATGCGATCGCGGGTTGGCTAATCTGTGTGCCTGTGATTTATTGTGTTGTCTTTCGAGTCTCGAAGGCGCTGATTCCGAACAGACTGGCCAGTCCTTTAAGTAGAGTCGTTGAGTAAGTGACCTGCAAATCGATCTATTTCGGCGGCTGTCCGCTTTGTTCTGCTAGAAGTCGCTGGGTTAAATCAGTTGCCGATTATTTCACTGGCTTCGGGCTGTAAGGTGCGCTGCCATCGCACGATATTTGCCAGATGCTGCTGTCAACGAACTATTCTTCTTCATTTCATAGTAAATAGTGTTTACTTTTTCATCATTACTTTATGTTCACGTTCTTCTGTTTACTATCCATTGTGTCCTTCTTCTGCTATGGGGCCAGTTGTGTCTTCTCAACCCACATGGTAGTCGAGTTTCAGCGTTATGGCTTAGCGCCGTTTCGATTACTCACTGGATATTTGCAATTTCTTGGCGCGACTGGGCTCTTAATAGGCTTGCTAGTTAATCCCGCCATCGGACTGATTGCTTCGATGGGTCTTAGCGTCCAAATGCTGCTGGGCTTCTGCGTACGTTTACGGATTCGAGATACTGTTGGCCAATGTTTGCCCTCGTTCATCTATATGTGGATCAACGCAGGACTGGCCATGGAATTTCTCAGTCGCTTAGCTTAAGTAGCTAATGCGATGATGCCGATACACAAGGCTAGCAAGACCAGCGCAGGAACCGATTTTTTGAACGGATCCTTCACTTTTAGGTGCATTAATAGCGCGCCCACCATAAGAAGCCCGAGCAGACTAGCAAACGGGACAATCAGCGCTTCGAAGTATACACCCAAAATCAAGGCAAGTGCAGCGGTGATTTTCAAGCCGCCGATCAAGTAAACGCTCCAATTTGGCAGGCCATAATTGGCAAATTCGGCCTTCATGTTGGCTGCTGTTCCGCCGCGGTAGGGGGTGCCTTGATTGTAACGAAGGAGCCAGACATTAAGAATTCCGAGGCCAGCGATCAGCTGTAATAGATGTTGAATAGAATCCATGAGTGAAATGTGGCTTATCTCTAGGTCTTAGTCAAATACAGTAATTGCCCTCAGGGAGATTCGTCGGTGGGTTGGTGATCGACTGTTGGGTCGGTGCTGAAACGATGATTGAAGTCGTCTGCTCATTAGCTTGAGGCCTTGGAACTGTTGTTGGGGCGCTTACTCGGAGGAGTTGTTCTTAGCATCGCGTCGATACGCTGCATATAAATGGCGTGTTGCTCTGGGTTATGATAGGAGCCCGCGGCGTGTGGCTCTGTTTCAGTGTTTTGCTGCTTGTTAGGAATAATATGGGTTTTGCGCAGGGTGCCCAGTTCGTAGCTAAGTTGTAGGCCTTCGCCACTTAGCTGCTGCGTGACTTGTAGATTTTTTTTCCGGATGTGCATGTCTATCTATCGTAGAGTCGCGATTTACCCTACAAAAAAACGATGCATGCTTCATCGTGTGCTTTTTTGCACCACTGGATGGCAGATTTTTCGAGCCAGAGTCTTGCGTCTGTACGATTCTTGGGCAATTTCTACTGAAATGAAGATGACCTTCGGATTAATCGTCAGTATAATCGCTAGCTGTGTGTGCACGGCATCGCTCTTGGCAAAACCACAGATGGCATTAGAGATGAACACACTATTTAAATTTACTGGTGAATCCGCCGCCAAGCCTTGGCTGAGCAGCAACGATGGCGTTATGGGCGGCCGGTCGGCTGGCAGTGCGACGATCGCAGACGATGGCATGCACTTCAGTGGCACTCTTTCGTTGGAGAACAATGGTGGCTTTTCGTCTGTTTACACCCGTGGTAATTTCGATCTTTCCGATGCCGAAGGTGTCCGGCTGAGAGTGCTTGGTGATGGCCGAACTTATCAGCTGCGTTTCCACAGTGACGCGATCTTTCGTGAGGGTTGGGCGGTTAATTTTGCGGCCGATTTTCAAACCACCGCAGGTGAGTGGATCGAGGTATTTGTGCCTTTTGACGAACTAGAGCAGAGTTGGCGAGGGCGTGAGCTCTCGGGATATACCTTTAATGCTAAGGATATTCGGCGCATTGCGCTGATGCTGGCGGATAAACAAGCAGGGCCCTTTTCTCTGTGGGTCGCTTGGATCGCGGTTAAATGAAAATCCATTGAACGCTTTGAGTTTCGATCCAGCAGCATTGCCAGTCTAGTATTGATCAAAACACTTAATCGTTCAGATCGAGTTCTGTTTGCGGGCTGACAGATTTGGCTGCTTTCGAGCGGCCTCGTGCTGTTTTGCGACTGCCGTGTTGCTTGACGATGGCTTGTGCCTCATTAAAAAAACCGTCGCCACGCCGGAGTGCGTAAATTCGCTGCATAGCTTGTTTGCGCGCAAGCTTTTCATCGACGATTGGTAGTGGGTAGCCATTCAGTTTATGCGGCAGTACCCACGGTTGATGGATGCTTTGGGCAGAATAATCGGCGAGTTCTGGGATCCATTTACGAATGAACTGCCCTTCGGGATCATGATCCATGCTCTGTTTGATCGGGTTATAGGCGCGGATGGTATTGATGCCGGTAGTGCCCGACTGCATTTGACACTGACTGTAGTGAATGCCTGGTTCGTAGTCGGTAAATAGCCGTGCGAGGTGTAGCGCGGGCGCTTTCCAATCAAGCCAGAGGTGGTAGCTGGCGAAGCTCATCAGCATCGCACGCATGCGGAAATTAATCCATCCCGTAGTGCTCAGTGCCCGCATGCAGGCATCGATCATGGGGTAGCCGGTGCATCCGTTTTGCCATGCCTCCAGACGGCCGTTGTCGGGCGTCTTCTCTCGCAGCGAATCATACGCAGAGTGGAAGTTTTCGAATTCGATGCGTGGTGCGTCTTCGATTTTTTGAATGAAGTGGCAGTGCCAGTGCAGCCGGCTGTTAAAGGATCGAAGTGCCGAAGGCCATTTCCCTTTCTGCCCCCGTGCTTGTGCTTTGACTGCTAGGTTTCGTTGTTGGCAGGCAGCAACAATTTCGCGCAGTGAAAGGGTGCCGAAGGCGATGTGGGCGGAGAGTCGCGAACAACTGTCAAAAGCGGTCACGGGCGAAGACATTTCGCTACTGTAATATTCGCCGCGCGTGTGCAGGAAACTTTTGAGTAGGGCAAGTGCATGGCTGCGGCCGCCGGGCTGCGTGGCTTGCTGGTGCGTCGGGTGTAGGTTCAAGTCGCAAGCTGCAGGCATCGATTCTGAAGTCGTGGCGACTGACTGTATTGCCTGTGGCGGGTCGAGGCAGACTTGGTTCATCAGCGCTTGCCATTGGCGACTCCAGCCATCGCGATTATGCCGCCCACGAACCACTGCAAATTGCCGTGATTGATGCCATGGGATGTTCTGCTGGCGTGCCCAGCGCTGAACGCTCCGATCTCTACGATAAGTCCAGTCGTTCCAGGTTTCCTGATGCGACCAGAGTGCTTCGATCGAGTGTTCGTCGTGCAGCGCCTGCAAAATATCGCTGGCAGTGCCACAGCGAATCACCAGTGGCGTGCCGTAGTGCTCAATCAGTTGTGCATTGAGTTCGGCGAGGCTTTCGTTGAGAAAGCAATAGTGGCGGTGACTGAGGTCAGGTTGTTGCCATAGTTCGGGCTCAAAGATATACAGCGGCACTATCGGGCCGTGGCGAGCCGCTTCGCTGAATGCCTGATGGTCGGCTATTCTCAAATCTCGCTTGAACCAAACTACGTGTGCCATGGTCGATTGGTCAGTGCTTATACGATTTCACCTGCGTCAAGTGCCTGTAAGAACCGGGTGCTGTCTGCGCGAATTAGGTCTACCTTCGAGGCGTCCATCTTGCCCAAGGTTCGGTAGGGCATGCCCATTCGTGGATTCGCACCAAGCTTGTCTTGCTGGCGGATTAAAAAATCCCAATAGAGATAATTAAACGGGCAGGCGTCCGGTCCGTTCTTTTTCGAAACCTTGTAGGAACAGCCTTTGCAATAGTCTGACATGCGGTTGATGTAAGCTCCACTGGCTGCGTAGGGCTTCGATGCGAGCACGCCACCGTCGGCGAACAGCACCATACCACTCACATTGGGTAGCTCTACCCATTCGTACGCATCCGCATACACGATCCAGAACCATTGGTTGACCTCTTTGGGGTTGAGGCCAGCCAACAGCGCAAAATTGCCGAGCACCATTAACCGCTGAATATGGTGCGCATGCGCATTTGCTTTGGTTTCGACCACACATTGGCGCAGGCAGTTCATTTTAGTTGCTGCGCTCCAGTAAAAATCCGGAAGCAGGCGCTCTGCATGTAGGAAATTTTCCGATACGTAATCTGGCATCTTTAGCCAGTAGATCCCG
This sequence comes from Opitutia bacterium, assembly GCA_029252625.1. GTDB lineage: Bacteria > Verrucomicrobiota > Verrucomicrobiia > Opitutales > Coraliomargaritaceae > Lentimonas. The sequence continues at coordinate 10,519 of JAQXBA010000114.1, forward strand.
CGCACATATTCGCGCCAACCCAGTATCTGACGAATGAAGCCCTCGGCGGCATTCAGTGGGGCCAGTCCGTCGCGATAAGCTTGCTCCACTTTTTGGATACATTCGAGCGGGCTGAGTAGCCCGCAATTGATGTAGAAGCTCAGATGCGAGTGATACATCCAAGGCTCACCTTGCAGCATCGCATCTTGGTAGTCGCCAAAGTGGCCCAGGCGCTCTCGGATAAATTGCTCGAGTGCTTGCTGAGCTTGGCTTGCAGTCACAGCAAAATGAAACGGCTCCAAGTCACCAAAATGCTCACTAAACTCGCGATCGACTAATTCAAGCACTTCCTGAGTGATGCTGTCTGGCTCACTCAGGTAGGTCGCCGGGATATCCAGCCCACTCTTCGCTGGCTTGCGGTTCTCGGCGTCGTAGTTCCACTGCCCGCCGACCGGCTGGTCGTCGTCCATTAAGATTCCATAGGTACGCCGCATCTCGCGGTAAAAAAATTCCATGCGCAATTGCTTGCGACCCTTGGCCCATGTTGCGAACGTATCCTTGGTACATAGAAATCGGTTGTCGTCACGAATTTCCAGCGAAATAGGGAAGTGCGTTTTCCAGTTTTCGACCTCTTTGAGCACGGTATATTCGCTCGGCTCAGTGACGATGATTTGCTCTGGATTGAGCGCTTCAATCGCCCGCTCCAGCTCACCAGTCAAACTGCCCGCATTGTCAGGGGCATCATATCGGATGTATCGGGTACGGTAGCCAGCGGCTTCTAGTTCAGCACCAAAATGCCGCATAGCAGAAAAAATGAAAGCGATCTTTTTTTTGTGGTGTGGGACCCGCGTCGCTTCGTTGCGAACTTCGCATAGCAGCACCACATCCTGCGCTGCATCGATATCTGACAGGCTGGTAATGTGGTGACTGAGTTGATCACCTAAAATAACACGTAAAATCATAATTATATAAACGTGCCGCGAGCTATCAAACTTACATGCTGTAATGAATTAGTGTTAAAGTGAGTCGGTTTCAATCCGGGCATCCCGAGTTGTGATAGTATTGCACCACGACTGTTCACTCAAGGCTAGTCTGTTTAGATGCTACTGATAGCAGCTTTGAGTGTGATTGATGCCCTCGGATCTGAACAGTCACTCTATCGCCATTGCGCTTGCTGCTCGCTGTCTGTCACGCATGTTTGGCGTATGGCTTCCGAACAGACTCCTGAACCACACAAGCGCCGAGTACGTTACAAGGGCAACAACCCGCGCCGCTTTGAGGACAAATACAAAGAGCTCAATCCCGAGCGCTACATCGACACGGTCGCTCATGTGCTCGCGGCTGGCAAAACGCCCGCCGGTCAACATGTGCCTATTATGCTGCCCGAGATCATGCAGGCACTCTCGGTGTTGCCAGGTGAGCGAGCGGTCGACTGCACGCTCGGTTATGGAGGTCACTCGGCAGAACTGTTGAAAGCCGTGCAGCCCGGTGGCTGCTTGCTGGCGGTTGATCAAGATCCCATCGAGTTGCCAAAAACACAGACGCGACTGCGCGCAGCTGGCTTTCCCGCAGAATCCCTGATTTGCGAACGCACCAACTTTGTCGCCCTGCGCGGAGTGCTGGCTAAGATCGGTTGGCACGATGGGGCCGATGCCATTCTCGCCGACCTTGGCGTTTCTTCGATGCAGATCGATAATCCGGCACGTGGGTTCAGCTTTAAACACCAAGGACCACTCGATATGCGAATGAACCCGAACAAGGGGATCTCAGCCAGCGCCTTGATCGAACAATTAAACGAACAAGATCTCGCGGATCTGTTGCGCGAAAATGCGGATGAACCCAACGCGGCACGTCTGGGCACCGCCTTGGCCAGTCGGTCTTTTACGACCACTGCTGAACTCGCTTTCGCCATCCAGCAGGCCCTGCCAAAATCGTTTGACGAAGATAAGATTAAACTAAGTCAGCGTCGTGTTTTTCAGGCGCTCCGCATTGCGGTCAACGACGAATTCAAGGTCCTCGACGGCTGGCTGCGCGGTCTTCCTGACTGCCTGAGCGCCGGTGGGCGCGTCGCTGTACTGACCTTTCACAGTGGCGAGGATCGCCGGGTGAAAAAGGCCTTCAAATTGGGGCTGGCAGATGGACGCTACAGTGCGATTAGCGAGGACGTCATCCGCGCCTCCTTCAGCGAGCAGCGCGACAACCCTCGATCCAGCTCTGCAAAACTGCGTTGGGCGGTGAGGGTGCCGTCGACCTCTTCGTTCTAGCCCTTGCTGCGATCTTGGCGCAGCGCGCCGGCTCGCAGCGCTGCCGATGTCTTTCTGTAAGTGATTGACTCTTGCGCTGAAAAGACCTAGTCTAAGGTGCACAAAAGCTTCAAGAAATAGCCAAGCCAATTCCGGAGTCTAACTATCTCAGCACGTAACCCGTCCGATGAAATTTAGTCCCTTACAACTTCTTTTTATTGGGCTCTTCGTGGTGGCGATGATCATAAGCTTTAGCGTATTTTTAGATCAAGATATGCCCGCTGAAGGTGATGCGAATGCTGCACTCGAATTCAATCGCGCGGCAAAGGCGTATGCTGATTTATCGCCAGGCCAAGCCGATCAGGCCGGCTATGTTTATTCAGAGTCTAACAGTACCGAAATGGCGTCGAATCAAATGAGCGATCCCGCGCGCGCGACTCAGTCGAGTGACGATAAAACCAGAGCCGCTACTCTAGGCGTTCGAGACGCTCAAGTGACTGTGTCGATAGGCGCACCAAATATAGACTTTGACGAACAATTGATCGCTGGGGGCGTGCAGGTATCGCCTGTTAGATCAGAAGACTTAGCCCCTTTGCTGCAGTCCGCGGCAAGGCCGAAGGGCCTCAATATTATTTCGGAAGTAAAAGCGGATCCTGAAGATCCCCGCTATGCTGATTTCCTGGAAAACGGTCTGGCAGAAGTGATGGACTATTTGGACGGTGTTTACAGTGAACGAGAAAGTATTGATGAGAACACCGAGGATCTGGCACTCGACGAACTACTCTTAACTGAAGACTCCGATGTCAGAGTTTATTTTTTGAAAGAAGGCACCGTTTTTCAAAATACTCTAGGAATCGAAAGTGGTGGGGATCAAAGCCTTATTTTTCCAAACGCGTCTTCCGCGCATTCCTATTATAGAGATGCAGATACTCGAAGCACCGAGACAAACGAAAATATCCCCTTAATCCCTGGAGATTATGTTGATCTGGGACAGCTTAAAAAGGGTAGCTTAGTGGACTTTTTTTTGATTCGAGACGGAGCGCAAAATGAAGATGGCCTCGTGTTTTGGGTCGATCCAGAAAGTAATTCTGACCAAATTAATCACGTAAAGCTCCTGGCTGTTTATGATGAAAATACTCTAATTATCGGCTTTGAGGACCAGCCCGGCGGGGGTGACAAAGACTACAACGACCTCGTTATTGCAGTTGAAATAAATCCAATAACTGGCCGCTAGCTTAGCTATTCAGAAGGGTAACAGCCTCCCCATCTTAAGCGGCTGTACATCAGGTGAACCGATAGATAAATTTTTGCCAGAGATCACCGATCACTGAAGTGCCCCAAAGCCGATCGTGGTAGTCTTCTCGGACCAAATACATATGATCATCGAAATCCCAGAAGATGATGGTTTTTCCCTCCGGTTTGAGAGCCAATAAGCCCTCGATATTACGAAGATTTGCGACGTGTAGCATTAGGTAGTCCGCGTTCGATTCGTTGAATTCTTGATACAAGCGTTTAGTTAGAAGGTCGAAGTGCAGGTAGGTGGATGAGGCGAGCCAGTAGATTTGTCCGGTCGGCACCGAAGGGTGCGTTTCACCAATGTAGCGAATCACATCGCTGGAGATCGAACTTATCATGATATCTTTCTCTCGGCCGCGGGCTTGAATGTCTTGAATAATTACATCCGCGAGACGGCAGTCCTCTTCATGATCGCCCTGTGATTTGATCTCAATGTTAAGCTTTTTATTGACGGCGTCGACGATGTCTTGATAGCGCGCGATCTGGCCGTCACTGGCCTCCATTAGTTCAGCGTAGGTAGAGTTTTTGATGGTCGCGAATTTACCGAATAGACGCAGAAGTCGCTTGTCATGAAAGACCACAATTTGGCCGTCTTTGGTGTATTGGACATCGAACTCGATGAATGCATATTTTGGGTCTTGGTCGGCCGCGAGCAGAGCTGAATAGCTGTTCTCTAAGAAATTAATGGACGAGCCGCGGTGTGCGCCCACGGTGCAGGGATAGTCTGGCAGGGACTCAGCGGATCGGCCAATGTGAGTCTCCATTACCTCACTCAAGCTGGTGATATGGTGCAGGAATGCTCGATCTGTCAGCAACCAGACGAGTAGCATCACGCCTGCCAAAGCGAATGGCTTGAGGATTTTGCTACCTGAGTACAGAAGTGTACCTTTCATCGGCTGATTATGTATCTTTATGAGAGTGCACTAGGATTCAACTATTGCGCGCCTAGCCATGGCTCAGTATCGAGCAAGGCGCTTAGTTCCGGCCAGCCACCTTCTTGTTGCTCCTGAAGCACGTAGAGATACAAGGCAACTTCTCCCGCTGGATACGTATCGCGCATTGCTGTAAGTGTCTTACTGAGCAACGCCGGATCCATGACCTCTGGAAACTTTTCGACCATGCCTGCGCCATCATGCTTGATGTTCATCCGATCTAGAAAGTCGATTAACATTTCTTGGCGACCACGCATCAGCCAGACTTCTAGCACTTGCATGGCAATCTGCTCGGCTGGCTTACGACTGCAGGCAGCTGTCAACAGCGTGAGCTGTTTGTCTGGCGATTGCTTGGTAATGAAGACTGGGCGCATTTTTTGCTGCTCAGCGAGTTGCTGGACCACGCCCTTATAGGACTCGCGCTCTTCTTTGCGAAGATAAGTAAACAGTGTTGCTGCCAGTGCAGTCGGCATGGTTTGAAAGATTTGATAAGCAAGCATATGCTGACAACACTTCATCTCGCAGCCTTGCGGCAATGCTAAAATTCAGCCCTCTGCGGTTAAACTCGATTATACTGACGAAGGTGACTCGGGCAAAGTGGCAGTATTAGTGATTGCGCGGCACCTGCTGTAATTCTGTTTGTTGACTTTATTAAAGAACGTCATTTTTGTGGATCTGCCGATTGCTAGGCCTAATACGATGGTTATACTCAGATCATGAATCATATATTAGCGCAGACTCAGGGTGACTTCGTCGCGATTGAATGCATTGATCAACTGACCGAGTTAGATTTTGAAATTATCACGCCTTTGCTGGAGTCGCAGCTCGAAGAGTATCACAAAATTTCGCTTTTCGTAGAGATGAAGGATTTTCACGGATGGACTGGCGGAGGGCTCTGGGCGGATACCAAGTTTGAGCTCAAACATCGCGGCGATTTTACTCGGATCGCGATTGTGGGCGATCAGAAGTGGGAGGAGTGGATGGCGACGCTCTCCAAACCATTCACTTCAGCCAAGGTTCGCTATTACCGCATGGACCAGCGCGAAAGTGCAATGAATTGGGCCTCCGGTGGTCGGTTCTAAGGCTACGGCATTCGATTTGGTGCCTATTGTTCGATTCTCTATTGGCAATGCACGCTACTGGGCGCCCGTTCCAGCTTCATCAATTGTTACTAAATTCTTGTTAGACTGCTCAGTTTGTGTCCAGAGCTTTGTTGTGGTTGCCGATGCCTGCTTGCTTTGCAAGCCCGCGCACTCGCACTGTGGAATTGTTAATTTATGAGATCATATGCCCTTGCCTGATGGTGACTTGTGTCTGAAAAAGTAACTTTAGGATTTACACGTGTATAGTTACTTGTCTGGATTTATGTAAATTAACTCGCTAGTTCAATGACCCTAATAAAAACCATCCTCATCAGTCAGATTGTCTTTTTGCTGTATAGCATAGGAGAATGCGCAATTTTAAACGAACAACAGGATGCTGATGGCAGTGCGGCGGCGTACACTGATAGTGCAACTGGGCAGATTTATGTGCCCAGCGTCGAAATTAACAACGGCAAGCGCTACTACACTTGGCCGAATTGGGACAAGTCTAAGAATCGTAAGATGCAGGTACATCGAGAACGTACCGCTCATTCTGGTGCGCAATGGTGGCCTCATGCTGGGTTAGGGTTATTCATGCACTGGGGCATTGTGAGCGAGTTTGAGCCATCAGGGGAAGCATGGTCGGGGCGCTGGCACCAGAAACGTGCCGACCGTTTTCATCCGCAGTCCGAAATTTGGGAGGCAGCTAAGACTTTTAATCCGAGGAATTACGATCCCGATAAATGGATGGCGGGGGCGCGCCGTGCCGGGTTTCGTTATTCCGTGCTTACCACCAAGCACCACGACGGGTACGCGCTCTGGGATTCCGATACAGCCTTGATTGGAGTACGCCAGTATATGAATGGACGATGCCTGGTTACCCCCTTCGTGGAGGCGTGCCGTAAGAATGATGTGAAAGTTGGATTCTACTATTCTGGAATGGACTGGTATTTTGACCGAGGTCACATGAATTTCGCGCTCGGCGGTGAAAAAAAGATGAATTATAAAGGAGAAATAGTGGATGCCCTGCCTGCGCCGCCCGCCGATCGGCCAATCGCGATTAAGGAATTCAATCGGCGCCAAGTGGACGAACTCATCACCCGATTCAAACCCGACATCTGGTGGGGCGATGGTGGTCACGGTGCAAGTATTGAATACATCCGGGAACTGCATCCGCCGATCGTGATTAATAACCGTGATGGGGAGAGCGGCGACCACGCGACCCCTGAAGGCTTTCAAATGGCGCATCCTCGTTTTATTCGTAAACCGGTTCTGGAGAATGGTTGGTGGTGGGAACTGTGTACTATTATTCAGGGTGGCTCTTGGCATTATGACAAAGCGAAGGGCGAAAAGATCAATCAGACGGATGCGGTCTTACGGGCACTTGCAGAAGTCCGCTGCCTTGGAGGCAATTTGCTCGTTAATATCGGTCCGCGCCCCGACGGCACTTTTCCTGACGAAGTATGGCGTCTCTTCGACGAGATGGCAGAATGGATGTCCACCAACGAAGCCTCTGTTTTCGGCATCAATGGCGGTGGTCCGTGGCCAGAAAAGTGTAATGTTCCGATTACTGTTAAGGACCGGACTTGGTATTTTCACGCGAAGCAGAACCATGCGACCGAGCGCGACCCTGTGGTGCTGAAGGATTGTCCTGTGAAACCGCTGAGCGTTACCCTGATGCGCACTGGTGATTCGATTGATTATACCTACAGTAGCGCGACTCTCAGCTTCGCAATTCCTCATTCGCTAAAGTCTGTGAATGTTACAGATGTAGTTAAGGTTGAATTTGGTGAAGAGTTCGACCCTGAGCCATATCTGTTTAAGCATTGGTAGGGTTCTATTTATCGAGATGAAGCTCGACTGATTGCAAGCTGAACTCACGGTGGTAGCCGCTGCTGTCTTTGCTGGCGCCTTCTACCACGCGGGCTCCATCGAGCATCAGCAGTTGTAGCTCATAGTCTCCTGGCTGGTCAAACCGGACCATGCCAATGTCTACATAAGAGAAGTCTCGTCCATGCTGAGTAACGACTGGAGCGGTTTCCAGTTGCTGGTGGTTCACTAGAATTTTATAGCGGGCACCTTCCAGTCCTGGCGCGAAGGCCTGGCGGCTGAGGACTTTATATTCACCAGCAATGTTGATGCGTATATCCCAAATGATGGCGTTACCACCCTTATCCCAGGGCATTGCTAGCTTGTGCGTGCAGCCGAATTTAGGGTCGTAGCTCATATTCATTTTGTTGAACCTACTTTTGGATACCGGCAGTTTGATACTGTCATCTCTATTCGGAATCAGTCTCTCATCGGTAATTGTTAGATCGCCTACGTACTCTGCGACAATCACCGCAAGGCCTTGTGCATCATCAAATGTGTGTTTCGGCAGCGAGATCATAATTTGGTCGTCAGTGTGCTTAAATGGCAGCGGCGCTTGGTTCGGGTCATTCAGCAAGTAGCACTGCTTAATAGACGTGGTGATTCCTTTGATTTGAATGTTTGATTCGACCTGTTCTTTAACATGGAAAAAGAGCTTTCCGGGTTTACGGGTGATTGGCAGATCGGGGTTTCGCAGGGGGCTAGGGTCTGCACCGTAGACGGCCTCCCCATTTACTTTTAGCCATTGCCCCAGTCGACGTAGCACATTTGCCTGACCAATCGGAATTTCGCCGCGTTCATTTGGAGCGACGTTTAGTAACAGCACGCCACCTTTGCTGACGATATCGACCAATTCATAAATATAGTGGTTAGCGGATCGGCTTGGGTTGTTGTGTAAGTCCATTTTGTGAGACGCATAGCCCCATGAACCCGCTACAGTGGAATGAGTCTGCCAGGGTACTTTAATTCCGTCTCTCCATCCACTGGTATTAACGTAGGGCATGAGGCCGTGATCTGCGGCGGATTGAAAATGCCCATAACCGCCACCAATTCGGGAATTCATCAAAATGTGTGGTTGGTGCGCGCTGACTAAGGCCATCGTTGTTTCAATGACTTCTGGCGACATAAACTGCCCTGGGGTGTCGAACCAAATCATGTAGAGCGGATCAAAGCGGGTCACGAGTTCCTCAACTTGTAACAGCGCCTTTTCATAGTAATATTTTTCGAAACGATCTTGATTTAACCGGGGCCAACCTTGCCAGCCATTACCGCCGCCCCCTTCTTCATGCCAATCCTGCGACTGAGAGTAATAGACGCCAAAACGGATGCCTTGTTTCTGGCACTCAGTATGTAATTCGGCCAGTGGATCGCGGCCGAAGTTCCCAAAGTCGGTAATGTTATAAGGATGCGCTGAATCAAACATCGCAAACCCGTCATGATGCTTGGATGTGATCACAACAAAACCCATGCCGGCATCCTTACAAAGGGTGATCCATTCTTCTGCATTGAATGCTGCTGGATTAAACGGCTTCGCCGCCGTCGCTTCATACTTAGCGACTGGGATTTTTGCATTTCGCATGATCCATTCTGCACCCTTGGTTTCCTCCCAAACACCACCGATCTGAGCATAGGGCCCCCAGTGAATAAACATCCCAATCTTATCATGGTAGAGCTGTTCTATGGATTGTATGAGCTCGGGCGAATAATTGACTTCTTGCCGCTTAAAATCACTGCCGTCGTTCGTCTCGTTCAGTAATTTAGTGTCGGCAAAAGCCGGTATTGTTGGTGTCAGGCTCACGCATAACAAAAGCATGGCGTAAGCAGTGGTACTAGCTTTGTAAGCTTCAATTTTTTGTTGGGTCTGCATGGAGTAGTATCGTTGAGCTGAAAGTGGCGAGTCCTAAAAGTACTCGAAGGGGTTGTTGGCTGCCTAAAGTGATCGTTCAATATGTTTTTCATGTGAATAAGCTTTACACGTGAAAAGTCGAGTCTATTTCTATTTTAGATGAGTATTTCACTAGTATCGAAGCCATATTTAAGAATTATTCTCAGTTGCTTATTTTGCTTTGCCTGCCCTTTGATTGGGTTGGAAAAACCAAACGTTGTGGTGATTTTAGCGGATGACTTGGGTCTGGGAGATATTGGACGCCACCATTTAGAGCGAACCGGGAATGCCCCTTTGGCCCCGACTCCGGCAATTGATGCACTCTGGAACGAAGGCATGTGGTTTACAGATGCGCATTCGCCTGCTGCTCTTTGTGCGCCGAGTCGGTACTCTGTGATGACGGGCAACTATAATTTCCGTTCCTACAAACCAGGTGGGGTCTGGGGAACCTTCGACCTCAGTGCGCTTTCAGAATCTGATACAACGCTGGGGACGGTGGCACAGGCGGGTGGTTACACTACTGGATTTGTTGGTAAGTGGCACATGGGGGGCGATTTCTATGCGACGGGTACGACTAACATAACGCGTCAGTTAGATGATGAGTCGACGCCGGAGCAAGTTGACATGTCCGTCTGGGTCGGCAAAGGACCACAAAACTTAGGCTTCGATTACGATTTCACAGTCGCCTGTGGCGTGCAAGGTCCGACCTACGTCGCGCATGAAAATGGCGTTTGGTATCCTTGGGATACGGGATCCACATTAATTTATTACGACAATCCAGATTTTATTTCAGATAAGGGCCCTGGCATCGGCGACTCGAATTGGAACTCGCGCGAACTGAATATCTTACTTGCCGATAAAGCGGTAGACTTCATCGCAAGTAGTGCGGCCGGAGAAGCGCCCTTTATGCTCTATTATTGCAGTCCAGCCGTGCACCTTCCACATACACCTCCAGCTGCGATTGACGGGGACCCGATCGCAGGCACGACGCCTTCAGATCATCTAGATATGAATCGCGTATTGGATTTAGAGGTGAAAAAAATCGTAGATGCTTTAAAAGCTGCTGGAGTTTACGATAACACTCTAATCATTTTCACCTCGGATAATGGCGGACTTAATGATCCGGAAGCAGAAGCCCAAGGACACCGCTCTAGTGGTGGTTTCACCGGTACCAAAAATTCGCGTTACGAGGGCGGTCATCGCGTTCCCTTTATCGCGGTTTGGCCCTCGGTGATCTCTGCAAATACAACGATCGATGCCATGATTAACGGCAGTGACATCTTGGCAACCATCGCGGAAGTGATGGGTTCAAGTTTTCCTACGGACCAAGCTAAAGATTCTCACAGTTTGTTTCCGATATTCTTGGGTAATACCGACCACGAACCGCGGACGGAGATGATGCAGCAGGGAGGCAGCACGCCTGAAATTATGTTCCGCGATGGCCCATGGAAATTGATTATGGAATCGAGCGTCGGTCACAATGCTCTCGTAAAAGCAGACACAACCGCAGTGGGCCTCTTCAATTTAGATGACAATCCCAACGAAACTGAATCGTCTAATTTCATTAATGACCCGGCCTATGCGAGCCGTGTGGGCACAATGTATGATCGCTACTGGGCGATACGTGAAGCCATCGCTCGTTCCGCCCCAGAATATGGCGAGCCTCCTAATATTAGCTCTATTACCACTAGTTTGTTGGATGAAAATTTCTCTAGTATTCAGAATGGTGTCACCACTGCCATAAATCAACCAATCACCGATGGGAGTTACGATAGTGGACTGAATTTAAATAATAATGCTATCTGTGAGATTACGACCAATGTGCAATTTGGTAGCGGGAATGTTTTGCAGCTTACCACCGGGGCTAATGCAAATGGAGGTTTTGGAGCCCTTTCCAATTCATTAAACCCATACGCAGTCTCAATGAACGTTGGTGATGAAATAGACCTCACATTTGATATCCTCGTTCAAGCGGTTCCAGCGACTGCAAGCTCCGTTACGGTCGAACTCCGGATGACAGGTGCGACTGATATTAGTCGTACTTTTACAGAATACATAAATGCAACTGTAGGCGACACAGTTTCTTTTTCATGGACCGTAGATGTTGATTCAGACATTGCCAACGCAAGTGATATTTACATCTGGATTCCAATTGAGGGAATTGCGAATAACTTTGATACAGAGGGGCCAAATAACGACGGAACTGAGCTAGACGTTATGCAACTTGATAACATCAAACTCACCGTTAGCAGTGTGAGTAGCGTTAACACCGGCTTTGATAAGTTTAAGGAAGACTATTTACTTACCAATGGATCAAGTGGGGATGACGATAACGATTCACTTTTAAATGGTTTAGAATATGCCTTTGGATCTGATCCCTCAGATAGTGGTTCCGCATATAATCTGGCGACACAAATTGTCCAAAATAACGGCAATCAACATATGGAGGTACACTACAGTCGCCGCAAAAGTGCTAGCCAGTACTCTGCGCTGCGTGTCTGGCGTAGTACTGAATTGACGGATCAAAGCTGGAAGCTTGGAGAAACTGCAATCATTTCGATAACTGATGATACAATACAGACAGACCTAGAAAATGTGGTGGAGCGATCAATCTATCCGATGAGTACTACCGAAAAAGAGTTCTTTCGAATGGATGTCATTATTGCACCATGAAATTAATGAGTCCTTGCTGCAGGATTTAGGTCGGCGGAATGCAACTTGGTTTAAAAGTCAGGACTTACCTCGTATGGGCGTCTGGCTGAATTGGGCAATTGACTCGTTTTGCAGGTCATTCCCAGCAACTGGCCGTGACTTCTGGCTTCGGCAGGATTTTGAGCAGTAGCGCACAGTTTCCCAGCACTTGGCCCAGCGCTTGCGCCAAGTGAATGGCCGCGCGCAGCGAGCGCATATTTTCTCGGGCAAATTCTCTTTGCGGACTGTCTTATTGTTGCAACGCACATTAACTAAACGTGTCTGCCGCGATGTCCTTTCAACCTTTTTGAGAAATGCTAAAAAAAATCTGGTCTCTGAAAAATGGCCAGTCGCAACGCTTTAATTTGTGTGGGCCCCCTTTTCACATGCCCGTTGCGTAGCTATCATTTAACCGTTGCACATGTACTCGTATCAATTCTCTCAGGTTTTACCCTTTGCCGCTGCCTCTGCAGCAAGCTCGGCTTCAAAGTCAGCTTCCTCTTTCGCTTTGATACCTTCTTCGGTTTTATAGAAGGCCTCTAAGGCAGCAGCTTCTTTGGCAGCTTTTTCAGCTTCGAGCTTTTCAATCTTGGCAGTCTCGCGAGCGAAACGCTTATCTATCTTCTTCTGCTCTCGATCGCGACGTCTCTGATCTTTGCTTGGTGTGAAGGCCATGGTGGAATATTTTTTAAGTTTTTGTGATTGGTGGATCCTGATCGATGCAACAGCTACAAGTGTTTTAATACCTTGATGGGCTAGTCTAAAACAAGGAAAAAGAAGAACGAGGCAAAAAAGTAAAGCATAGGAGTGGCAGGCCTTAATTCCAATTTGAGCATCAAATTTCTGCCTTCGATACGTAAATTGGTCTTTTTTCTTTTTCCAAATACGGTTATCCCGATGCGATGAATATTCAGCGACAAGAAACTAAGCAACGTATGAGCCGCATCGTCATTCACCATGATACCGTTTATTTATGCGGGCAGGTGTGTGCAGACGCCAGCAAAGGCATCGTGGCACAGACCGAAACCATGCTGGATAAAGTCGATGCGCTGCTGCTTCAGGCAGGATCAGACCGTGAGCACATGCTATCGGCAACCGTCTACGTCCGGGATATGAAAGATTTTGCAGCCATGAATGCTGTCTGGGACGAGTGGGTGCCAGCAGGTCATGCTCCAGCACGAGCTTGCGTTGAGGCGCGCATGGCACGACCGGAACTCCTGGTCGAGATCTCAGTGGTCGCGGCACTTAAGCAGTAGTCGAGCATAGATCCAACCGCACTTTTCACAGGCCTCAAACAAGCATTCCTCGAAAGACCGATGCGCCCCTTATTGATGAAAATATTTTGGCGGTAGCTCCCGCGATTGATGATGTGGTAAACCCCGTTCTCCTTTTCAATTCGTAGGCTGCGTGGCATGAGAGAAGTGGGTGCAGCAATGTAAGTTATGGCAAATTGTAAACACAACGACATGACCTCTTTAAGCGCTTTTGGCTTGGAGAATGTTGGCATCAATCAGTAAACCCGTAAATACCTATGGGCGGTCAGAGTAATCGGTATAAAAAAGCCCCCCGGAAATACCGTGGGGCTTTGTAAAATAAATTGTAGTCGAGCAATGGAGGCTCAAAAAATATACCTAGAACGTGAAGAGAACCTCAACTGCTCCCAGGAGCTCATCACCGTCGATTGAACCGGATTCTTCACCACCACCAGAGCCACTTATATCAAAATCACTGTAGCTAATCTCTGTGATAATGGCAAGATTGTCTGTGAGGGCGTAATTGTGAGCAAGCGTGTATTTTAAACCTTCGACATCTAGATTACTAATCCCACCTAATCCGGCAGGTAGATTCACATCGTATTGAACATAACTGACGCGAGCCGTAACCGAGCTGCATTCATTATATGCATAATTAGCCATAATTAAGCCACCTGTGAGATCAAGATCTACATTTGGAGGACCGGGACCGGCGCCACCGCCAAATCCGAAATCGAGCTCAGTATTGCCAATAAATACTTCCGCGCCGAGGGTCCAAAGGCCTGTTTGATGTGAAACGTGACCATTGAGGAACCAGACCTCACTAAAATCATCGCCATCTTCGTATACGCTGCCAATGAAGTAAGTAGTATCACCACTGGTAATGGATGCTGCGGCCTCAATAGCATAAGTGCCATCGGGGGCTGTATCACCACCGCTTCCGCCGAGGCTGCCCACACCAGTTCCAAACGCTTGGTCTTGGATTGATAGACCTAGGAATGAGGTATCCGTTGTTTTAGTAAATTTCACACCCTGTGCATACTGTGGCAGAGGTGAACCGTCCGCTAGCTCGCTAATAATGGAGTATGCATTGGAGTATTGGTATAGGCCGGTTGGCTCCTTGGCTTCGAGTCCTAGCATAGACTCGTAACGACCGACTGTAACAGCAGAACCATTACCGAGATCATAAGAAACGAATGCCTGCTCTACTTCTGTATCATCGCCAGATTCTTCATATTCAAGATCAACCTGCGCGGTCAATTTGCCGAAGTTAAACAACCAGTCGATCTCGACTTGGTCGATGCCGAAGGAGTTGTCACTTTCTGACTCAGAACCATCAGGTGAGTTTATGTCCGCATCACTGTGCGAATAGGACATGTCGACGAAGCCCTCAAAAGAAAGGAACTCGTTGATTCTAATTTCAGCCATGGTCAGGCACGAAGCTGCGGCCAGAGCAGAAGTAACTGCGATTATTTTTTTCATAAGTAATTGATTATCTGAAACTAAAAAAATACAGATTCGAATCTGTAGGTTTAGCAAGGTTATAATAATTCGCTGCTGAATTTATGACTCACTCACGTAAGTCCGTGCATTCTGGAACATCTTCAGCCACGGGCCGGCTTCGCTGGTGAACTGATCGTCTGGTCGATAGCTCATCTGCACGGAGCGGAACAAGCGTTCGGGGTGCGGCATCATGATGGTGGCGCGGCCGTCGGCGGTGGTGAAGCCTGTGGCGCCGGCTGGGGAGCCGTTCGGGTTGGCTGGATAGACCTCCGTTGGTTCGCCGTTGTGGTCGATATATCTTGCTGAGATTTGATTCTCAGTGAGGCATTTCTCGAAGTCGCCTGTGGTGCTGTAGTCGGCGCGGCCTTCGCCGTGGGCGACGGGGATCGGGAGGAGGGAGCCTTCCATACCTTTGAAGAAGATACTTGGGCTCTCCATGACTTCGACGTTCGCGTAGCGGGCTTCGAATTGCTCGGAGCGGTTACGGACAAACTGTGGCCAGTGCTCGGCACCTGGGATGATGTCCTTGAGTTGCGAGATCATTTGGCAACCGTTGCAAATGCCTAAGGTAAAGGTGTTCTCGCGCTCGAAGAAGGTTTGGAACATTGCCTTGAGCTTCGGGTTGTAGAGCACGCTCTTTGCCCAGCCGGATCCTGCGCCGAGGACGTCGCCGTAAGAGAAGCCGCCGCAGGCGACTAGTCCAGCAAAGCTTGCTAGGTCGACGGTGCCGTTGAGGAGGTCGGTCATGTGGACATCGACGGCTTCGAAGCCTGCGCGGTCGAAGGCGAAGCCCATTTCGTTTTGGCCGTTGATGCCTTGCTCGCGGAAAATTGCCATTTTGGGGCGGTTTCCAGAAGTGGTGAATAGTGACTGGTGAGTGGTGAGTTCTGCTTCTGCGTCGAAGGTAGGTTTGATTTGGATGCCGTTGTTCGCTTCTAGGAGGGCGTCGTATTCTTCCTGGGCGCACTTTGGATTGTCGCGCTTGGCTTGCATTTGGAAGCTTAGCTCGCTCCATGCTCGGTTGAGCTTGGTGATGGACTCGCTGTAGATTGCTTCTCCGTTGAGGGAGATGTTTAGGTTTTGAGCCTCGGTGGTGTTGCCGATTTGGTGCGTGATGTCGGAGACGTTGTGCTTGGCTAGGATGCTTAAGACTGCTGCTAGCTTGGACTTGTCGATTTCGATCACGGCGCCTAGTTCTTCGGAGAATAATGCTGCTAGGGCCTGTTGCTCTGCGGACGAGGCGGAGCTCGTCCCTCCCAAGGCTTTGTCTAAGACTACGTTGATGCCTTTGCGGCCGGCGATGGACATCTCGGCTAGTGTTGCGGCTAGGCCGCCGTCGCCGCGGTCGTGGTAGGAGAGGATGTTGTCGGTTGCTAGGAGCTCTTGAATCGCGTTGAAGAAACCTACGAACTTTTCGGGATCGTCTAGGTCGGGGGTTGCGTTGCCGATCTGATTGTAAACCTGCGCTAGTGTGCTGCCGCCTAGGCGGTTTTTGCCTGCGCCTAGATCTAAAAGTAGTAGGGCGCTGTCTGTGGATTTGAGATC